>JAYRNE010000219.1:0-5249 GCA_041912355.1 Chlamydiales bacterium | reverse complement strand
CAAATCTGGAATCAGGCGTGATAGATATCCCTTCTGGCTGAAATAGTGGAATCGCTGAGGTAACAATACGATTTGCCACATCAATAATTGATACATTATCAATAGTTGAAACCACGGCAAGAGACCCATCAGGGTTAAGCACAACAACTCCAGGTGCTACGTCTACTGATACGGTCGATACAATAGCTAGCGTAGAAAGGTCGATAAATGAAATACTTGCGCTATTGTTATTGGCTACAAGGGCAAGCTTAGAATCTGGTGTGATTGCAATGGCATATGGACTTATTCCAACAACAATTGTATCACTTACAACGAGATTTCTAAGGTCGATCACAGAGACAGTTGATTCGCCAGAATTTCCAACAAGTGCTCGAAGGCTATCTGGTGTGATGGCAACAGCTCCAGGATTAATTCCAACAGGAATTGTCGCAACTACGCTAATACTGCCAACATTTGCAGCATTATTGATAACCGAGACGGTATTATTATTAAAATTTGTTACAAGCACACGCATGCCATCTGGTGTTGCATTTAGAAGAGTAGGCCCTAAGCCTACTGGTATAGTGGCAACAACAGTATTCGTTGCTGTATCAATAACCGATACTGTGTTATCTACGTAATTTCCTACATAAAGACGCTTATCATCAGGCGTAATGCAGCCTGCAAATGGCCCCACGCCTACTGTAATCGTTGCAATCACAGTTTCAGTTGCTGTATCGATTACTGAAACGCTGCCTGGATCGACAGAACTTACATCATTGATGCAATAAACTCTTGTACCATCTGATGTAGAAAAAAGTGCCCCTGGAAAGTCTCCGACAGTGATAAAGGGAGAAAGTGCTAACGTCTCCACGTTAACAATAGCTACATCGCTATCATCTTCAAGTGCGGCATAAAGAAGAGAGGGCCCTTGATAGACAAAGTAATCATCTGATGTTAGGCTCGAAAACTCTCCTAAAGAGTTTTTAACCCTCACATGAACGGTTTGTGGCGAATGGGCTGGATTAGTAACAGTAACCTGATTTGCAGATACTGTAAGGATACTAGCAGGCGTTGTACCAAACAACACTTGTGTTACAGATGCCAAGTCGCTACCTGTAATTACCACCTCAGCACCCCCTGCGACATCTCCAAAATAGGGTGACACACCTGTCACCTGAGGCTGAGCCGCCAAAGAGCCACTAAACCATAACATAATAACTAAGAACACATTTGTACACTTCATACACCCTCTCCCAATTTTTTTTAGAAAGAGATAACGTATTAATGAAAAATTGTCAAGCAAGGGTGGATTGTATTTTAAACGTCTTGTGGATTTTGGGGTCTTTAAAGTCTATGGGGAGGGTTTTATTGGAGATATCAATAATTTTGCAGTTAGGAAAATGGGAATTTTCGAAAAGGAATTTACGTGAGTTTGTACTAAAGAAGATTGTGCCCCCAGGTAAAAGAAGGTTAAGGGCCTTCTGAATTAAGAAGATATAGTCTTCTTGGATGTCGAACATGCCGTCCATCTTCTTCGAACGGGAAATTGTTGGGGGGTCAATTACGATAAGGTCGTAACGCTCACTCTCTTCTTCCAAAAATTTTATGCAGTCGGCACGGACAATCTTGTTAGTTTGTAGCGAAAGGTCATTAAGCAAAAAGTTGTCTTTTGCCCAGTCAGAGTAGGTATTGGACATATCAACGCTTTTCGTATAGCTTGCTCCCTTAACAGCTGCGTGGACACTAAAAGAGGCAGTATAGGAAAAAAGGTTTAAAAGTCTTTTATTATTAGCGTGGGAGGCAACAAGCTGCCGCGTTTCGCGATGGTCCAAAAAAAGGCCTGTGTCAAGGTAGTCAACGAGGTTCACCTTAAAGCGTACGCCATACTCTTGCACGGTAAAAAACTCTAAAGTTTCATCTTTTTTTTCATACTGCTCAAGCTTTTTTCTACGCATGCGTGAGCGCCAGTAGATATCGTCTGGGTTCACCCTAAAAAGATCATAAAGAGCCTTTTCGACCTCTTGAACTATAGCCTGTGGGGGCTCATCTTGATCACGATCCTGTAAAAAATAGTGAACAGAGTAGCGCCCGGCATAGTAATCTATTGCCAAGGGATAGTGATAGAGCTCTCTATCATAGATACGAAAAGCATTTGTGGCTGTTCTTTTTGCCCACTTTCGCACATGGCGGTAGGTATTCCGAATACAGTTTACAAAGGCAGAGGATTTATCTTCGCCATTGGCGATTTCTGGTAATAACATAAGCCTAAGTATAGCATAAGCTTGAAAAGGACCAAAAGGATAAAAGGACAACATAAACCTTATTTGATCCTTTATCTCCTTTTGGTCCCTTGTCCTTTTGGTCCTTAGAGGGTATAATTGTTCCCACTATAGTTAAGGAGCCCCCCTATGTATAAATATATAATTTTAATAATACTTGCATGCACATCAGTTAACGCTGAAGATAAAATATACCCAATCGCCATTATCGGATCAGGCGCCGGAGGGACAATGGCAGCTAAAAGGGCTGCATTACATAACCGCGAAGCAGTGCTCTTTACTGGAGCCAAGAAAGACATGAAGAGCGGCCGCGGCCACTGGGTGCGTAAAGTAGATAATATTCCAGGCTTTTCACACTACACACGTACCATAAACCAGCTTAGGGAGGAAACGCTTGAAGAGATAGCTCAAAGCCCCTACGGCCAATTTCTTAACGTTGTACAAGACGGAGTTGAAGCAATAGAAAAGCAAGGGAGCCTCTTTAAGATTCAAGACAGATCTGGAAAGTCATACTTTGCTCGCTACGTAATAATGGCAACAGGCATCATGGACGAGCAGCCCCATATTAATGGTACTATTAAGCCAATACTCCCCTTTGCCAATAAGCAGCTTGTCTGCTACTGCATCCTCTGCGATGGACATAGAAGCTACATGAAAAAAACCGCGGTTATCGGCTATTCTGAGGACGCGGCTCAAAATGCGCTTTTGCTTGAAAGTCGCTACCATCCTCCAAAGCTTACGCTTATGACAAATGGCATACCACACACAATTAGCGAAAAAACTTTACAGCTTTTACAAGACAAAGGTATTGAACTTGTAGAAGATCCTATAGCAGGTATCATAGGCAACAAATCAGAGCGCATACTTAATGGCTTTGAGTGTGGTTCTGGAAATATCGTAGAGGCAGAGATTGCCTTTGTCTCTTTGGGCATACGCCCCAACAACAAACTCGCCCTTTCTCTTGGCCTAGATGTTGATGCCCAAGGCCTTGTAAAAACAACTAGCGAAGGTGAAGCAAGCGTAAGTAACCTCTTTATTGTAGGCGATCTTCGCTCAAATAGCATGAAGCAGATCTACACCGCCTGGCAGCATGCTGTCGAAGCTATTCAAGTTATCGACCGCCGCATCCGCAAAGAAAAATAGTTTGAAGTGACCCACTTCGGTGGGTCTTTCACAAATTACCGCAAGATTCTAAGGGAATTAAGGCCCACAACTACCACTGAAAGCATCATGTAAAATGCCCCATGAGCTGGCCCTAAAGAGCCAAAGGCAGCCATAAAGAGCGCTACAATCATGTAAAGGCATGAGATAATTACATTTTGTTTCATAATGCTACTTGCGCTTTTGCCTAGCTTAAAGACCCTTAATGCCGCACTTAGCGTTGGGGTAAGAATGACGATGGGAGCCTTTTCTTGGAGTAAGTTGCCTTTAGTGCCTAGAGCGATGCCAGAGTTTGCTCTACATAGAGCATCTACGTCATTTACTGGATCACCTATCATGAGAACATGCTTCCCCTCTTTTTGAAGGCGCAAGACCGTTTTCGTCTTTTCATGCGCTGGGGCCTCTGCCTGAAAGCGGTCAAAGCCTAGGGCATTTACAAGCTGTACTATCGTCACTCGCCTGTCGCCTGAGAGGCAAAAAAGATGAAAGCCTTCATTTTTAAAGGCTCTTAAGGTCTCCTTAACATCACTTCTAACAGGGTCTGAAATTACTAAAAGACCAAGCAGCTTTTGTCCTTTAGCACAAAAGAGCACAATATACCCTTGCTTGCGCATATCTTCGGCCCTTACCTTGAAGTAGTCAAGGGGAATGCCTTCCATCAGCTTCTCATCTCCAATGAGGTAGGTAACACCATCAAGAGTACCCTTTACGCCAAGCCCTGGAACTTCTTTAATTTCCTGAAGGTCAATTAAAGTGTGATTAGCACGTAAGGCCTTTTCGGTAATACATATAGCGTATGGGTGAACAGATTTTGGCTCTAGGCTTGCAGCTGTTATAAGAAGCTCATCTTGCGTTATACCAGCAGCCGGATCTAGAGATACAATGGTGGGCTGCCCAGTAGTAAGGGTGCTATTTTTATTGGTGACGAGGATATTACAATTGGCAATCTCTTCAATACTTGAACCATCGCGAATAATAATGCCTTGGCTTATCCCCTCAAGAGCTGTAAGCTTCTTTACTAAAGATGCCCCTAAAATAAGTGCACAAGGGCAGACGGCGACTAAAAGTGTACTTATAACAAGTATAGCAGAGTCTAAGCCCGTAAATAGGGCCCAAAAGAAAAAGACAAAGCAAGAAAAAGCAATAAGAGCCGCCATGATGCCAGAGGTGAGCTTGTTGATGCCCGCCTGCATTGGTGATTGGGAGCTAAGGTACATTTTAACAAGAGTAAGGATCTGAGAAAACAGGGATTTACTACCCACGCGCGTACTTTGTGCAAGGCATGAGCCTTTAACTGCTTGAGTACCTGCAAAGAGTGCACTTCCAATAGCCTTTTTGACTACAGTACTGTCGCCTGAAAGAAGCGACTCATCAACTTCTAACTCATCGCCTATTACCACCCCATCTATAGGAATAGTATCTCCGGGGGCTATGCGCACTATGTCCCCACTTTTTAAGGAGTCTACCGACACCTCTTCAGAATGGCCATCTGGAAAAAGCTTCTGAGCTTTTTGGGGGGCCTTGGCAGCAAGCTTTGCAAAAGCAAGATCGACCTTATTCTCGAAGCTACTTTCTACAATCTGCTCTAAGAGGATAAGCGTAGTAAGAGATGCTACCATGCCATAATAAAGCGTTGGCTTGCTGCTTAAAAGCCCTTCAAGCAGGCTGTAAAAATAGAGCATGCCAACAGCAGCACTAAAAAGGGTGTAGATACTTATACGCCTACTATAGGCCTTTTGAAAAAAAGAGTAACTACCAACTACAAGGATAATAGTTGCCAAAAGCCACTGAATAAAATGGTCTATACTTTTTACAAAAAATGGGAAT
>JAYRNE010000218.1:0-3688 GCA_041912355.1 Chlamydiales bacterium | reverse complement strand
TGGCAACAGTTAGCAGACAGAATCCGGATTATCGTCTTCCCAGATTTTTTAATATTAGATGACACTACTGACCTGTTTTCTAAAATAGGGGTTTCAACCGAGCCCGAGCCCGAGACCGAGACCGAGCCCGGACGTTTTGCATACCGTGCGTATTGGCAAAGCATCCGGTCTCGGTTTCGGTCTCGGTCTTGAAAATCAACGTGTTTTTTTCTTTAGCTATTTTGGCTGAAAAGATATATGGAGGTATTCACCTTAGGAGGCTACCCCATGCTCTTCGACCTAGAGCTAATCAAGCGCGTTTACGCTAAACAGCAAAAAGAGCTTGCCCAGGTACGCTCATTGCTCAAAAGACCCCTCACCCTTACGGAAAAAATACTTTATACTCACCTGCAGAGTATGCCCAAGAAGGCTCTTAGCCGAGGCGTGGATTATGTAGACTTTATGCCCGATCGCGTGGCAATGCAGGATGCTACTGCCCAGATGGCTCTTTTGCAGCTTATGCTAGCAAAGAGAAATCGAACAGCAGTTCCCACATCTGTTCACTGCGACCACCTGATACAGGCTGAAGTTGGCGCGAAAAAAGACCTTGAGCGCTCTATTCATGAAAGCCATGAGGTATATGAGTTTTTAAAGAGTGTCTCCAATAAATATGGTATAGGCTTTTGGAAGCCTGGTGCTGGCATTATCCATCAGGTTCTTTTAGAAAATTATGCCTTTCCTGGTGGCCTTATGATAGGCACAGACTCTCATACGCCAAATGGCGGCGGCTTAGGAATGCTTGCTATTGGTGTGGGAGGCTCAGACGCTGTCGACGTAATGGCAGGGATGAGCTGGGAATTAAAGCTCCCTAAAATAATAGGTGTTAAGTTAACAGGAACTCTTAGCGGGTGGACAAGTGCAAAGGATGTGATTTTACGCGTTGCTGACATATTAACAGTAAAGGGCGGCACAGGAGCTATCATAGAGTATTTTGGTGAGGGAGCCTCTTCTATTTCATGCACTGGCAAGGCAACAATATGCAACATGGGTGCAGAAGTTGGGGCAACAACATCCATATTTCCATACGATGAACGTATGAGAGATTACTTGCAAGCAACCGGAAGAGCCGAAGTTGCAGCCCTTGCTGATAATGCCTATGACTATTTAACGCCCGATAAAGAAGTAGTTCAAGATCCAGAGAAATACTATGACTCTCTCATTGAAATTAACCTCTCTACTCTTCCTCCCTACGTCAATGGTCCCTATTCACCTGATAGAGCGTGGAAGATAGGCGAGCTTGCCGGCGCTGTAAAGGAAAATGACTTTCCTGAAGCGATAAAAGTGGCCTTGATAGGTTCCTGCACAAACTCTAGCTACGAGGATATTGAACGAGCAGCAAGCATAGCTCGTCAAGCCCTACAAGCTGGCATTAAAGCAAAGTGCCCTCTTACAATAACACCTGGATCAGAGCAGATTCGTGCTACAATAGAGCGCGATGGGCAGCTAGAGCTATTAGAACAGATTGGAGGCCTTGTCCTTGCAAATGCTTGCGGCCCATGCATTGGCCAATGGAAGAGAACGGATGTGAAGTTTGGCGAAAAAAATAGCATCCTCACATCGTATAACCGCAACTTTTCTGGAAGAAACGATGCCAACCCAGGCACCCACTCCTTTGTTGCAAGTCCTGAAGTAGTTATTGCAATGAGTCTTGCGGGTAAAATGTCCTTTAACCCGCTTACCGATGAGCTTGAAGGGGCCGATGGCAAAAAAGTACGTCTTGAACCTCCAACAGGAAGGGAGCTTCCAGAGCGTGGGTTTGTAGCAGGCCTTGTTGGCTATGTAGAGCCAGCAAAAGATGGCGAACATGTAGAGGTTGTTGTAAAAAAGGATAGCGAACGTCTTGAGCTTTTAGAGCCCTTTTTACCATGGAAGCCGCAAGACTTTACGGATCTTGTTGTGCTTGTAAAAGCTTCAGGTAAGTGTACGACAGATCATATTTCCCCGGCAGGTCGCTGGCTTAAATATCGCGGACACCTTGATCGCATTTCTGATAATATGTTTTCAGGTGCTGTAAATGCCTTTCGTGAAGAGGTCGGCCGTGGCAAAAACGTCTACACTGAAGCTATAGACACCTTTTCCAATAACGCCCGCGCTTACAAAAAACAGAATATTGGCTGGATTGCCGTCGGCGATGAAAACTATGGTGAGGGATCTTCTCGTGAACATGCTGCCATGGAACCGCGCTATTTAGGGGGGCGTGCAATCATAGTAAAAAGCTTTGCCCGAATACATGAGACAAACCTTAAAAAGCAGGGAATATTAGCACTTACCTTTAAAAACCCAGGTGACTACGACAAAATCCGTGAAGATGATAGGTTACGTATTGTAGGGGTAGAAAAATTTAGCCCAGGAGTGCCCCTCGAGCTTGAGATTACTCATGGTGATGGCGATAAGGAAACGATTTTGCTTAATCACTCCTACAACCAGAACCAGATTGAGTGGTTTAAGGCAGGATCAGCGCTTAATCTTAAGCGCTAAATAACAAGATATGCAGGCTTCGGCTAGGCGATGTAAAGACCATCTGCTGAGTCAAGCATGGGCTGCTCATCTATATCTAGCGAGAGTTCATAGACGCCCGGATCGTCTATTAGCTTATGATGTACGTAGATTCGTCTTAGAAGGGAGTTGGTATCAAATTGCAGCTCAAATTCTAGCCAGCCTTCGTTGAAGTAGAAGGAGTAGAGGCTGCTTGATGAGAATCGTTCTTTGCGAAGGGCGCCTTTAAAGGCACGTTCGGCCTCATGACGAGGCATAAATTTTGTCAGGCGTGAGGGCCTGCAGGTTTGGCATAGTGAAAGAAAATTTGAAAACGGTATGGTGTTTTCTACCTGAATACCTAGAGAGGCTGCCACCTCGTTTGGCATTGAGACGGGATAGCGAAACCTAACAAGCATTTGTTGAATTGCACTGAAAAGCTGCATACAGTAAAAGTCTCTTTTACGATAAGGTATGCATCTACTATAATCAGGTTAAAGTATTTTGGAAACCCTTTTTTTAAGATTGTATAAATGCTAGGCATCTTTCTCGACCAGGAAACTACAGGACTAGATAGCTACCGCCATAAGCTTTTGGAGATAGCTCTCAAGGTTGTTGACCTCTCTACCGGCCACCCTTTGGCCTCCTATGAATCCCTTGTATTTCAGCCAGAGGCTATCTGGAAGGAAAGTGATAGAGGCGCTCTTCAGGTAAATGGCTTTTCCTGGGAAGAGGTTCAGAGGGGCAAAAGTGAAAAAGAGGTGGGGGATGCTATCTCTTCGCTCTTTACAGAACTTGGCATACAGCGTGGAAAGGCTGTATTTATCTGCCAAAACCCCTCTTTTGATCGCGCCTTCTTTTCGCACCTTATCGACTGCTACACCCAAGAAAAGATGCACTGGCCCTACCACTGGCTTGATCTTGCCTCTATGTACTGGGCTCTTGAAGTTCAAAAAACTTCTGCCTTGGAACTTCCTTTGCCAGACGAAATTCTGCTTTCAAAAGATAGCATAGCCCATAGCTTCAACCTGCCAGGCGAAGCCAAGCCCCACAGGGCGATGCAAGGAGTAGATCATTTGTTGCTTTGTTACACCACTGTGGTGGGATTCCCGGGATGCAAAGGGTAAAGGCAAAAAAAGGACCAAAAGGACATAAAGGACCAAAACGACAAAGG
>JAYRNE010000217.1:0-1922 GCA_041912355.1 Chlamydiales bacterium | reverse complement strand
TCCTTTCTATAAACGCACGTTTATAGCCTTTAGGATAACACACGAATACGCACCCATCTTTAACTCCTGCGAAAGATCATTCTGGCCCCCCTCAAAGGTGTTGACAACACAAGACCAGGTCTTGTGTTTTGGGGGAGCGGGTAAGGTTACCCTCACAGGCTCATTTTTGGCGTTGAAGGCGATGTAGAGGTCATTGTGGTTTTTTATGTCGCAGATGGTATAGGCAACAAACTGCGAAGAGGGGCTCCAATCAGGCTTATTTGGCATTAGGCCGTGCCAGTGGATGTCTTGCGGTGTGTAGAATGTTGCCTGGGTAAGAACGGGGTTTTCCTTTCTGAATTTGATCATCATTTTCCAGAAGTCGACTAGGGCTTTATGGGAAATAACCTCCTGCCACTGAAACCAGCTTAAGTCATTATCCTGGCACCAGGTGTTGTTGTTGCCATGCTTTGTATGGCTATACTCATCTCCAGAGTGAATCATGGGCACGCCATTTGATACTAAGAGGGCAATGCAAAAGTTTTTCATCTGGCGTATTCTTAGGGCTTCTATCTTGGGATCTTTAGTTTGGCCTTCAAAGCCTGAGTTCCAGGAGTCGCCAAGGCTCATGCCGTCGCGGTTTTGTTCGCCATTTTCTTCGTTGTGTTTGTGCTCGTATGAAACAAGATCGCGCAAGGTAAAGCCGTCGTGGCATGTTACGTAATTTAGGCTGTTTAGAGGGCTTCCTTCACTGCCATAAAGGTCTTGTGAGCCGCACATTTTTGTGGCAAATTTTCCGGCAAAATTGGGGGTGCCTTTAATAAACCAGCGTACTGCTGCTCTATAGTCGTCATTCCATTCTAGCCACAGATCTGGGCCTTTGCGGGCTGTTTGAAAGAAGTGGCCTACCTGGTGAAGTCCTGCTGCATCCCATGGCTCTGCAATAAGCTTTGTTTGTGAAAAGAGGCCATCTTGAGTGATGCGATCAACAAGAGGGGAGGCACCTAGTACTTCGCCCTCTTGCCCACGAGTAAGTATGGAGGCAAGGTCAAAGCGAAAGCCGTCTACATGCATTTCTGTTACCCAGTAGCGTAAAGACTCTATAAGCATGTCAGAGACAATGGGATTATTACAATTCAGCGTGTTGCCGCAGCCTGAGTAGTTTAGGTACTCGCCCTTTTCATCTTTTAGGTAGTATTCATTTTCACTAAATCCCTTCCAGCTTATCGTGCGGCCAAGCTCGTTGCCTTCACCTGTATGGTTGAAGACAATGTCGAGCAGCACTTCAATGCCTGCCTTGTGAAGAGCTTTTACCATCTCCTTAAATTCTTTTAGGGCCTCTAGTGGGTCGTTACTCGTGCTGTAGCGCTGCATTGGCGAAAAAAAGCTTAATGGCTGATAGCCCCAGTAGTTACAAAGGCGCTTTTTTGTTTTGGGGTTTACGTTCATGCAGTCAGTTTCATCAAATTCAAATAGAGGCAAAAATTCAATAGCGTTAATGCCAAGTTCTTGTAGGTAAGGAATTTTTTCTATTACGCCGCGGTATGTGCCTGGATTTTTTGAGGTGCTTGTTGGCGACATCGTAAGGCCGCGTAAATGCATTTCGTAGATTATTAGGTCTTTAAGTTCATGATTTGGTGGGCTATCACCTTCCCAGTCAAATCCTTCTTTTATAAAGGCAACGCCTAGTGGCTCTTTTTTGTAACGACCATTTGTGTATGCATTATTGCCAAATGTAGAGCCGCTTGCAATAAGCCTAGCGTAGGGGTCGATAAGAAGGTTGTCGCCAACTGTATAGCCATAAAGAAGTTCTCTCTCTTCTGTTTCGATAGCGATGTGCCAAATTGAGCCCGTACAGTTTTTATGGGGATCTAATGCAACTTTTTTTATAGCATTTGGGTTCTTTAAAGGTGCATAGACAAGTTCTTTTACAGCAGGCTGCG
>JAYRNE010000216.1:0-4695 GCA_041912355.1 Chlamydiales bacterium | reverse complement strand
GGCATGACTTAAAACCTCTTGGACATCGGCTTGGGTTATGCCAAAAAGATGGGCTTGATGCTCATTGACATCGATCACAAGCTTAGGAAAGTCGTTCTTTAACGAGACGTCAACATAAGAAAACTCAGGATGTACTTTTAAAGCTTCTGCTAAAGTAAGAGAGGCCTGCTCCACCTCCTCGGCATTTATTCCGTGGAGGTTATACTTATACTGGCCAATCTCCCCAAACTCAGTGTCCAGGTTTATAAGTGAGTAACCCATAGTAAAGCTCTGGCAACCTACAAAGCTATCTAAAGTGGCTTGAATCTCTTGAACCACCGCTTGCTGTGGAGGGCGAACGTCTTTGGGAACGAGTTGCGTAAAGAATATAAGAGCATTTCCCATGCAAAAATCAAAGAAACTATTTATATTTGGATTTTTCTGCATGATTTTTTCAAGATCTGCCTGAAAACGGGCAAAATCCTGCTGACTCAATCCGGTAGGTAAGTTGCATACGGTAAACAAAAAGCCACGATCTTCCGGAGGTGAAAGGATTACGGGCAATTTGGTATAAAGAGGTACTGTAATCCCCATCAATAGAAGTGCAGATAAAAGTACCGTTTTAGGATAGGCAAGAACCTTCTTTAGTGTCTTTTCATAGAACAGCGTAAAACGCGATACTTTATGCTCGCGTGCCTTTGAAGACAAAAAGCGGCTACACATCATTGGCGTGAGGGTAAGTGAAATAAAGCCGGACACCAAAATAGCAACAGCAAGCGTTACACTAAACTCACGAAAGAGCTTGCCAGTAGAGCCTGTCATAAAGAGCAGCGGTATAAAGACTGCCACAAGCGAAAGCGTCATAGAAAGCACTGTAAAGGAAATCTGTTTCGAGCCATTAAGGCTCGCCTTCTTCATATCCTCACCCTCTTCCTGCTTTTTCACAATAGCTTCTAAAACGACAATAGCATCATCCACCACAAATCCCACTGAAAGGGTTAGGGCTAGTAGCGAAAGAAGGTCAAGGCTATAGTCAAGTAGATACATAATGCTAAAAGTACCTACAAGAGAAAGAGGCAGTGCCACGCTAGGAATAAGCGCATCTGTAAGCCTTCCAAGGCTTAAGTAGATGACAACAACCACAAGCAAGAAGGCAAATATAAGTGACCACTGAACATCATCGATAGATTCCTGAATCCACACGGCTTTATCAAACCAGACTTCTGCATGAATTTCGGAAGGAAGTTCATTTTGTATCGCGTCTATCAATTCGTGAACATCTTTAGAAATGGCAACTGTATTGGCATCTGAAGCTTTTGATATAATTATCGCAACCGTTGTCTCTACACTCTCTTTCGTGACATAGTGAAACTCTTTTTCATCAGCGGCTTCTGTAGATATTGTGCCAATATCTTTAAGCTGCACATTACTTCCTATGATATAGAGGTTCTCAAGCTCCTTCGTGTGCTTGATAGCATCTTTAATTTCAAGAGAGAGGAGTTTATTTTGGGTCTCAATAGTTCCTAGGGCACTTTGGGAAGTGAAGGCCTTTACGGTATCTATAACCTGGTTAAAGCCTATCTTTCTTGCAGCAAGTAGGTCCGGGTTCACTTTTAGCCAGATAGCCTTTTCTGATCCCATCGCCTGGGCCTTACCTACACCCTCAATACGTTCTAGACGAGGGAGTAAAAAGAGGTTGGCATACTGGCGAAGTTCCCCACTTGATGCACTTTTAGAAGTAAGCAGGATTCCCATAATAGGATCCTTGTCATTTTCTTCACGAAAGTATTTGGGACGGCTTGTGAGGTTTTTTGGAAGCTCGCCTTCTGCTTTGTTAAGAGCTGCAACAACATCCTGTACAGCTTCATCCATATTTTTGCCGAGGTCAAAACGTAGCGATATGGAAGAATGGCCTGAAGAGCTTGATGAGCTCATCTCTTTAACGCCCTTTACAATACTAAGAGCCTTTTCAAGCGGTATCGTTATCTCATTTAATACAACTTCTGGGCTTGCGCCGCTATAGTGTGTGTGTACATTGAGCTTCGGCTTATCTACTATAGGAACGTCGCTTACAGGAAGGCGTAGGTAGGCCATAATGCCGCTAAAAACTATGGCAAGCATGACAAGCGTTGTCATGACTGGGCGTTTTATAAAAAGGCTAGAAAGGTTCATGTTTTAATATCCACTTTGGAGCCCACTGTAGCTCGGCTCTGTCCTTCTACTATGACAACGTCTTCTAGTGTTAGCCCTTCACTCACCACAACTTCCTCGCCATATTCTGGGCCTAGATGAACCTGTCTTAAGGTTACTGAAGAATCAGGCTGCACGAGCATGACATACGCACCAAACTGGTTGTACTTTACCGCTTTTTGGGCAATCATGAGAGAGTTTTGTAAAACCTGTACAGGAATTTTCACGCGCACAGCCATACCAGGACGCAATGATAGGTTAGAATTTGCAACTTCTGCTCGCATCATAATGCGGCCAGAAGCTTCATCAAAGTGGTTATCAGTAAAAGATAGCTTTGCTTTGTAAGTAACATTTGGAGAACTCAGAAGCTCGACATGAGCCTCTTTCATATCCTGTAACAGAGTGACAAACTCTTTTTCTGTAAGGTGAAACTCGACGACAAGGGGATCCATGGAGCTTATCTGCACTAATGGCGCCTCTTGCCCCTTTTCTACAAGATGGCCAGGGTGAATGTCTACCTTGCCTGCCCTTCCAGCTTTTATTGCATAAATCAAGCAGCGCTCAAGGTCTAGCTTTGCCTCTTTAAGCTTAGCGCTATTTAGGTCGATATTCGCTTGATCCTTTAGGATATCTGTCTCAAGTTTATCCCACTCATTTTGGGAGATGAGGCTTTTATCTGAGAGCTTGAGGAAGCGCTCTTTCTTGTTCTGGCTTACGCTAAGTGATGCTTGATCTAAACGAAGAGCAGCTTCTAGTGATGCAATTTTAATCTCATATTCTCGTGGGTCTAATTCAAAAAGAAGATCCCCAGCCTTCACCCAAGCGCCCTCTTGTACATGGACCTTGGTGATCACGCCCTCTAAGCGTGAGCGGACATCTATATGTGCATGAGGCTTTAATGTGCCAAGTGCTTCCACATAGACGGGAACGTCCCTCGTTTTTAGAGAGGTAACGCGCACGGGCACTAAAGGTGCTTCATGCTTAGGCTGTTCATCACTTCCCGAGCAGGAAAAAGTAAGTAGCACTAATAGTAAAGGTATATACTTCATAACGTTCCTGTTGCGTATGCAATCTTTGCAAGTGACATCAGCCACTCGGTTTTTATTTCACTATAACGTACACGCGCCAAGGCAAGCTTTTGAAGGGCGTTTGATGTTGCCTCAAACATCTCTTCCTTGCCGGCCTTATACTTTTCAAGGGCAGCTTCATAGGCAAGACGAGAGTTCTCCAAATAGCTAGATGCTAAGCCCAGCATTTCTTGGCTTGCACTGTGCGTGCGGTCGGCTTCATAGACCTCTTCAGCAATCTGTAGCTCTAAGCTTGCAAGCTCGCCAAGGCTTGTCTTTGTGTCGGCATAGGCCATGCGGTTTTTGTAGATGGTCTCAAAGCCGCTAAATAGAGGAATTTTGAGGTTAAGACGAAGATCGTAATTGCCACTTTTAGTGCCGTCGTGGTGGTAATGTTCAAAGCCCCCTTTTGCCTGCATAGAAAGCTCTGGCATGCCAAAGGCATTACTCTTTTCTAAGTTGGCATGAGCTTCAGCTAAATCGGCAGCCTTTGCTAAAAGGTCTTTTCTATTTTCCTTTGCACGCTGGATTAAGGTGGCTATATCTTCACTTTTGAAAGAGGTCGTTGGTGTAAGAGGTGCAAGGGTAAGTGTCGTTTCTACTGAACAACCTAAGAGCTGAAGAAGTCTTGCGCGCTTTTTATCGCGGGAGGAGAGGTCCTCAGCTAAGCGCATTTCACACTCTCCAAGAGTAGCCCGAGAGCTATAGACGTCAGATATTGAGGTGTGGCCTATTCGTTGAAGCTCTTCGGCCACATGGAGCATTTTTTTAGCATCATCGCGCGTGATGCGCGATGCTTCAACTACCTCCTGGGCATGTAAAAGCTCATAGGAGCGCTCTAGAACCTGAATCATAACCTTCTGCAGACTAAAGTCCGATCGCCAGTTAGCAGCCTCTAAAGCTTTTTTACAGGCTTCAACTTCACTAGATCTTGCTCCAAAGTCAAATAGGATCATCGATAAAACAAGGTCAGCATTTGTTTGGGTATATTTTTTATTAGGCCCATTAATAAACTCATAATCCTTGCCGTGAGCTGCCCCCATATTTAGATCGAGCTTAGGATAGTATGCCGACTTACTGGCATCCACACTTGAAGCTGCCCGCTTTGCATTCCACCAGGCAATCTTTGTTTCGGGATTATTGCTTAAGGCCACATCTACAAGCTCATCAAGCGTTGCAGGATGGTCAGGCAGCGCTTTAGGCTCTGCCACAAAAAGAGATGAACTTAATAAAATGGTAAAAAACATGCTAAGAATGATATATCGCTTGACTTTTAAAAGCAAATAATATAAACTTTTCATTTACTTTTCGGGAGTTTTATATGCGCGTAAATCATATACCTTCTAGTCGAATTATAGACTGCATTCAGCTTGAAGAGAGCCAGCTTCTTTGCATGCTTAATGACAACAGCTGCTCACTTAAAATCTCTTCGCATAAATTTCGCTTTGTAAATAGCGAG
>JAYRNE010000215.1:0-15055 GCA_041912355.1 Chlamydiales bacterium | reverse complement strand
CTACACAGAACAGTCTGCTAGCAGAAAAGAAAAAATCCATTCCTACGTACCTGAAATAGAAAAGAAGATACAAGCACTTTCAATAAAGTACAAAGAAGATGGCATAAAAACATCGGATATAACCAAAATAACAAGACCACTTGTTGAACAACTAGAATTAATTAAACAAAATTTGTAAACATGACTCCTTAAGGCCGAAGCCTGAGCTATCAGGTTTCGGCCTTTCATAAATGGCTCGTTAGTCTTCATTAAAACTTAGCCTGCCAACATGACGAATGAGAGTTTCTCCAGAAGTGCTCCCTTTTTCGAATAGATTATTCCATGCATGGACCCTACTGGAGCTTAATAACATTCCTACCCTGTCACCATCGCCATCTCGAGGTGTAAAATTTGATTCTGGCGGAGGATCAAAAACCTCAAAACCTTCTATTTTTAGATATTTTTCCTGGAGCTTGTCAAATCGAATTGCCCATTCTTGAAGTTCAGCTTCACTTTTGAATTCCTTTGGACGACTTTTCAGTAGCTCTTTTAGCTCTTCTTGATACACTTGCCAAATTTGAGATTTTGGAATCGCTACTTTAGTCTCATTTTCTAATAGGGCTCGACGCATAGCTTTTGAGCCCCATGTGCAAGCTGTATCCGTCCAAACAGAAGGGTCCCATTTTCTTTTTCCCCCCAGAAAGACTACCTGATCTTGTTCAGGAAATCTACTTGCTTCGGTAGGCCTAAACCCGAGTTTATAATAAAAGGGCCAAGAACCTTCTGCAGAATCAACGTCTATAGTTTCCACGCCAAATTCATAAGCAAGTATCATAATTTTTTCCATGAAATCTTGCCCTCTTAGGGTGGAAGTGAGCTTTTGTTGATTGGGATGAAGATCAGCAATATGCAACGTTTTCTTTGTTACATCTATATCTCCATGTAGTACAGAACCTATTTGACCAGGATAGGAAAACTTATACACCCCAGGCTTTTGAGGCGCCGGATCCTCAATAAGAAAACCCATATGTTCAATTCGCCTTACTCTTTCAGCTGCTGCCTCGCTGCTAGTATCAAATCTTGTTACCCTTCTCTCTAAGAAAGTAGCTTGGCCTGGCTGTTGTTCATTTTGTATGGCTGCCATAAAGGCATGGTCTGCTTTTTCGTCTATCGGTTTCTTTTTTGCTTGGAGAGGATTACCTCCTCCATATATATCCCCAACCTTAGAAGCAGGATTGTCAGGCTGAATCATAACTACCCCCCTCAATAGAAATATGGCCCATTCAGGCTACACACTCATTATAACAATTATTTCATTAAATACACAGGGAGATTGACCTATTTTCCAAGAACAAGGGCCGAGTTTTGTAAAAAGCTAAGAGTATTAATCTATAATTTACGCCTAATTCTTAAGTCACCAATGAAATACAGGCTTAGGACGGGGGTGGGATCTGAGGCTTACCTGGCCGGAGCTCGCATTTTGCAAAAAGAGCTTTTTGGCTAGTTCTACCATAGCGATGTAGGCAATGACGATTAGCCCAAGAAAGAGATAGAAGCTCGCAGGAAGCGGGCTAAAGCCTAAATAGGGCGCTAGCGGAGTGAAGGCAAGAATAGATGTGAAGAAGACGACGATGAGTACACAGGTAAGCAAGTACTTACTTGGCATGCTCGAGTAGAAGGGGCGAAAGGTTCGCACAACGAGCACAATAAGCGTAGCCGAGACCACAGACTCTAAGAACCAACCTGTTCGAAACTGGGTTTCAGAGGCGTTAAGTATCCACAAGAGCACGCCAAAGGTCACATAGTCAAAGATTGAGCTAATAAGCCCAAAGATGAGCATGAACTTACGGATAAACTGCACATTCCAGCGCAAGGGTTTTTCAAGCATCTCTTTGTCTACATGATCTGTCGCAATAGTCATCTCTGGAAGGTCTGTTAAGAGGTTTGTAAGAAGCACCTGCTTTGGAAGGAGCGGCAAAAAGGGCAAAAAAAGCGACGCTCCTGCCATACTGAACATATTGCCAAAGTTTGCACTTGTAGACATGAAGATGTACTTCAGGGTATTAGCAAAAGTCATGCGGCCGGCGATTACACCATCTTTTAGCACTAAAAGATCGCGCTTTAAAAGGACAATATCCGCTACCTCTTTTGCTGCATCTGCAGCCGCATCCACAGATATGCTGACATCTGCTGCATGCAGGGCTGTAACGTCGTTAATGCCATCCCCAATAAAGCCAACAACGCCTCCTGCCTTTCTTAGAGCAAGGATTATACGCTCTTTTTGGTTCGGCTCAACTTCAGCAAAGATGCTAGCGCGCATAGCATGGTGCAGTAAAGCCCGATCACTCATCTTAGCAATCTGAGAGCCTGTTATTACCTCATCACTTGCTATCCCAATCGCTTTTGCAAGGTGAAGTGAGGCAATGAGGTTATCTCCAGTGATAATTTTAAGCTGGATGCCGAGTCTATTAAGCTCGCTGATAGTCTCTACAATATTCTCTTTAGGAGGGTTCCAAAAGAGTAAATACCCTAAAAAGGTAAGGCCTGTTTCCTCTCTTTCAGGTTGCAATTTGTAGGCAATGCTAAGAACGCGAAAGCCCTGGTTGGCATACTCTTCAAAACGCTTTTCAAGATCCTTTGCCACACTTTGGATTGGCACCTGCTTTCCATCTGCCACCTCACACATTGTGCAGCAGCCAAGAACCTCGCGAAAGGCCCCTTTTGTGATGAGGATTTTTTGGTTATCTTTTTTTGCGACTATACTGAGGCGCCGCCTTACAAAGTCGTAGGGTAGCTCATCAAGTTTTTGCCACCTGTTAGTCTCAGGGTGGCTCTCGCGCATCAGGCAGTCGTCGATACTGTTTTTGTAGCCTGTTTGAAGGGCACTATTAATAGAGGCAAAAAGATGGACCTTTTCACTTTTTTCGCCGTCTACGCCAACGGCGCTATCAAGCTTGATATCTCCTGTTGTTAGCGTTCCCGTTTTATCAGCACAGAGTATGTTCATACTCCCAAAGTTTTCTATCGAGGCAAGGCGTTTTACTATTACCTTCTTCTTTGCCATCATCTTTGCCCCATGAGCAAGGTTTACGCTGATAATAGCAGGAAGAAGCTGCGGAGTAAGCCCTACAGCAAGCGCCAAGCTGAAGAGCATAGACTCAACTGCAGAGCGGCCAAGGTAGACGTTGCAGGCAAAAATTATCACAAGCAAAATAAGCGTCACCTCGCCTAAAAAGTAGCCAAATCGCCTTACGCCGTGCTCAAACTCTGTTTCTGGCGGCTGAAAGCGTAGGCGTGTGGAAATTTTTCCGAACTCACTCTTAGTTCCTGTTACCTCCACACAAGCTTTAGCGTGACCACTAACTACGTGGGTGCCCATGAAGAGCGTGTTTGTTCGTTTGGCTAAAGGTGCGTCTTGAGCCACCTCTCCCGGAAACTTTTCAGTATAAAAGCTCTCTCCGGTAAGTGTAGCTTCATCAACAAACAAGTTCGCAGCTTCAAGTAGACGACAATCTGCAGGCACAACATCGCCTGCTTTTAACAGTACAATATCTCCCGGCACCACCTTTTCAGCAGCGATCTCCACACTAGCACCATCGCGCACCACTTCAGCTTTAATCTGCACAACTTCCAGGAGCTTTTCCATGCTTTCAAGGGCTCCTCGCTCCTGAAAGAAGGTCAACAGACTGCTTGCAAGGATAATACCAAAGATTATAAAGGCATCAGTGTTGTCGTAGAGTAAGAGTGACAGTATAGCCGCAAATAGCAGCATGTAGATAAGTGGAGAGTTAAACTGAGCTAAAAGAAGCCGTAATACACTTTTACTTTTTTTTACGTGTAGAACGTTCTCACCATATACTTTCAACAGGCGGGCTGCCTCTTTTGAGCTTAGTCCTTCTACAGCCATCTTAAGCACCCTTTGTAATGTCGGTAAGAACAGCAGGCTTTTTCATCGCTCTTAAAGAGTTTAGAATCGCTACTACATCGATTACCTCTTGCGCTATAGCTCCAGCCACAGGTGTAAGAAACCCTAAAGCTGCTATACACATCCCAATAATAGATAGCCCCATACCACCTACAGCACTTTGTAGGGCAATTTTTCGCATCCTACGGCTTATGTGCAAAAACTCATCTACGCTTCTAAAAGTATTATCCATGACAACAGCACCGGCAGCTTCAGCCGTAATGTCGCTATTTCTTCCTAAGGCGATGCCTACTGTGGCTGCAATAAGAGCAGGGGCATCATTTATCCCATCTCCAAGATAGGCAGTTTTTGCCTTTTTGGTTTCATCAACAACAATCTGAACCTTTTCTTCTGGACTTTGGCTGGCATAGACTTCACGAATACCCACAACATCTGCAAGATAGCGCACCTCCTCTTCGCGATCTCCCGAAACAATCATTACGCGGTTGATGCCATGATGGGCATTCAAGTGGCTAATAAAGGATTTGCTGTCAGAACGCGGCTGGTCGCGAAAGCGGTAGTATGCGGCAAGCTCGCCATCTACAACCACCACGCACTCAAGGCCCATGCCGCTAGGTAAGAGGGCTCTTTCGTCCTCTTTAAGCACTTTGCGGCTTGTAATAACGATTGTATGGCCGTCGACTTTACCTGTAAGGCCTTTTCCTTTGGGCTCACTTATCTCTTTTGCATCGATAGGTACAATATGAAGCATCTTTGCCTTATTGCCTATAGCCGTAGCAAGGGGGTGTTTTGAATAGCGCTCTATACTTGCGACAAGTTTTAAAAGGTATCTTGGATCGATCTTAGTGTAGATCTTCTCCTCAGTAAGCTCAGGCTCCCCATAGGTAAGGGTGCCTGTTTTATCAAAAATCATAGTACGGCAAAGATCAATCTGTTCAAGCACAATGGGGTTTTTTATTAATATACCTCGATTTGCACAAAGTGATATGGAGCCAATAATAGCTACAGGTATGGCAATGAGGAGCGGGCATGGCGACGCAATCACAAGGACGGCTAAAAAGCGTATAGACTCGCCAGAAAGCACCAATGCGATGATGGCGATAAGTACGGAAAGAGGGGTATACCATGCTCCAAGCTTATCTGCAAGGCGCACAAGGTGGGGGCGCTTTCCTTCTGTCTTGCGCATGACGTCCATAATTTGGGCATAGCGCGACTCTGAAGCTTTTTTTGTAGCCTGTATGGTTAAAGAAGCATCCCCATTTATAGAACCAGAAAGCACACCCGATCCCTTAGCTTTCGGTATTAAAAAGGGCTCTCCCGTCAAATAGGCCTCATCCATAACGCCATTTCCCTCAACAACAACACCGTCGACGGGGCAGATTTCATGGGGAAAGATCTGGAGAATATCCTCTACTGCTATCTCTTCTACAGAGATGTCCTCCAAACGAGTGGCTGTTTTGCGGTGGGCAATACGGGGTGCGCGCTTGGCAAGGAGCATGAGAACGCGAGAAGCAGTACTCACAGCAAAGTTTTCAAGAGTTTCGCCCCCAGAAAGCATAAGCACCACTAATGAGCCTGCTAGATACTGCTCAAGAAGTACCGATGTAACAATCGACATCCCCGCCAAAAGATCTGAACCAAACTGCAGGCTCCAAAGCTTCTTCACAAGATCCAGCACAAGAGGCCCTCCCCCCAACAGCAGGGTTACATAGAGTGGGTAGAGGCTAATACTAGGCATAAGGTACAAAAGAACAAGATGCAAAGCTATTCCCACAATCGCCAAAATGGCAATATAGGCCTCTATGCCAAGTCTTTTTTGCTGCTCTTTGTCCATAAGCCAAACACTAGCATATAACTGGTTATTGAGCCTATGGTTTAAATGTAAAAGACAAAGCCGATGACATGGCCCTGATTGTTTATCAGGCGTAATTTAAGGAAGAACTCCTTTATAAAACTCCCGGTGAAATTTTAGACTTTTTGACAGCCCTTATTCTTACTTTATTTCTTAAAATGGGCCTCGATGACGGTTGTGATCATCAAAAGCTGAGTAGGCGTTGGTATCATAAGAGGGTCTTTAAGGCCCTTTATAATGGTCTCTACAGCAGGAGCAACAGCCACCTCTTCACTTTGACTTAATAGGTTATCTAGATGGTGAAGCGCAATAAAAATTCCTGCATGACCCTGTACATCTGAGCACTGAAGAGCTATCGGTCTTGTGCCTCTTACAAAGTTTACATCGTCAATTAGGCGCATCATAAGATCGACATCGGGCTTTTTGTCCTCTTCCCAACAGTCAAAGGTAAACTGATAAACCTCTTTTCTTTCATCAAAACCTTGTGTAAGAACAAATTTTCGTACACTTAATCCTTGCCTATCTAGTCCATCTGCCCCTGCATAGCGAATCTGCTCATCTACGCATTCAATCGATATGGCACCAGCCCTAAACATCCTGTTACCTACTTCTGGATAGTAGCCGGTAAGAGCCGATAGCTGAACAATAGCACCAATGTCCTCGCTCCAGATCTTTTCCCAAATAGTGTTAAAGCCTTCATCTCTTACACATATGTACCTTGCACCCCCTTGTGGCGCTACAACGCTTACAGCGGAAGTAACCCTCTCAAGTCTACCCGCAACATACCTTAGGCCTATCTCTCCCATCTGACGGCACCTTTTAGGCGTAAGCTGAAACTGCTTTTCGGAAATGAAGTTCTCAACTAGCTCTACTTTTTTAGGTCCACAGAGTACATCACCCTTTGGTAATACCTTAAGTCGAATGTGCTCTACCCGCTTGGCTCGGTTTATGAAGGTTATCACTACCCTATTCGTTTCAGTTTGACAGGGTCTTAAAAGGGTAGTTCCAGGGGGTTTTTCGCTAAGACTTTTGAGAGCATCGCGAAAGCTGTATTCACTATATTCAGCAAATTCTTTGATGGCGCCTAAAACTGTCTCTTGATCGTTTTTTGCGCTTTTCATCTTCAGAGCAAATGTTCTAGCAACGCTAAAGGATGGAGCAGTTCCCTCCCAGGTAACAACTTGTACAGATACCTGATCTACCTTTACAACCTTTGGTTTATACTCTGCAATTGAGTTCCAGATAACTTTTTGAATAGTTGTATGAGACAAAGAATGGTTGTGAATTTCTAAAAATTTCATTGCATCATTTGGGAAACAATACCACTCTGCAAAGTCGTAAAGGCATGGCTCAACAGTTTCCTCCTTAGGGCATGACTCATTGAAGCTCGCCCAAAATCGGGCAATTGCTTGTTTTCTATTGACGTTATAGACCTCGATCATTCTCTTCACCCAATCCAATACCAACCGAGTATCAGAAGCATGCTGCATAAGTTTTTCCACATGAGGACGTAGCGCCTTTTGCAGCTTTTCTCGCTCTTCTGGGTCTGATGCCGCAAATTCTGCAGCTTTAGCTTGCTCAGAGATGCAGCCATCAAGTTGTTTCTTTTGCTGAATCGTCATGTGGTTATGTCTATACAGCCAGTCAACAACCTGAGCAACATGGCGATAATTTGCCACTTCATAACAAAGAGGAAGCTCCTCACGACTTAAGGAAAGAGTCGCACCAAGCTCTAAAAGCCTCTCACGTGCATAATCATATATGGCTCTTTCACCTGCCTTACACTCACGGCAAAGCTCTATAACTGCATAGTTACTTTCAACAGAAGCCTCATGTCTAAATACCACTACTTGAACAAATGGACACTCTTCTATTCGACGCCCCCGTAGAGTATTATGTATGTCAACAACATCGCGATGATACCCTTTAACTTCTGTCAAAACTCTTCTATCGGGATCCATTATTAATGCCCTTATTTTTAAAAAATTTAGGGGGCAAAATATAGTGAAAAGGGTATTACTATTCAAGGCTATTGGATCGAAAAATTCAACTAGTTACAACTAATCAACTTATAGTATTAGAACTAGCGATTTTTACCTAAATATGATAGGGTATTTAGAAATTTAACCAAGAGTATTCTTATGTCTTGTATGGATAAATTAATGGATATTACTAATCCAATACATCTTATTTACGAAACTTTAGTGCCGGCAGGAATAAGCGCAGTTGCAAGCCAGTGGATGGGAACTTATCAACCAAATCCAGCCATCCCAGCACGTCGCTTTAAACCTCTCACTGTAGCTATTTATAGTGGTTTTAGCAACCTCCTCACAAGGCTAAGTTTTGACGGTCTTTACAGAATTGGTCAGGTAGTTACGCCTGAGTCTATTAAACCGATTGGAGAGGTCATCGGAAACAAAACAGTTGCCCTTTTAGCTATGGGAGGCTGTATAGCCGGAATAGCCTTACTGCATATCATCCCAAGAGATACAGCAAAAAGCATTACTGGAGAGAGTGTCGACTGGACAACGGGTGTGAACTTTAATACCTTCACCACGATTGTCAGGACTATTATCTAAAATCGTCTACCAAAACGGCAAGAGGTGCTATCTCTCTGAAAGCTGCATTCCCTTCTTGAGTTATTTTTTAAAATCAAGTAGGCTATTTGCCATTTACGAGATAAATTACATGCAAAATACAGAAGAATTACCAAAAGCCTTTATTGCGGCTGATGTTGAAAAAAAATGGTATAAGTTTTGGGAAGAAAATCAGCTTTTTAAAGCTGATCCTTCATCAAAGAAGCCCCCCTACTGCATTATGATTCCCCCACCAAACGTTACGGGAGTCTTGCATATGGGACACGCCCTTGTAAATACGTTGCAGGACATTCTTATACGATATAAGCGCATGTCGGGCTTTGACGCACTCTGGATGCCAGGAACTGACCACGCAGGCATATCCACCCAAACAGTCGTTGAAAGGCAAATTCTAAAAACTACAGGAAAGCGGCGAAATGACTTTTCGCGCGAAGATTTTCTCAAGATAGTCTGGGAGTGGAAAGAAAAAAGCGAACGCGAAATTATTGACCAACTAAAAGCCTTAGGGGCGTCTTGCGACTGGTCTCGCCAGCGTTTTACCATGGATAAGCAATACACACACGCTGTTCGCGTGATGTTTAAAAAGCTTTTTGCATCGGGCCACATCTATCGCGGAGACTACCTTGTAAACTGGGATCCTGTTACCCAAACCGCCCTTGCTGATGACGAAGTAGAGTATGAAGAAAAAGAGGGCTTTTTCTGGCACTTTACCTATCCACTTTCAGATGGTTCCGGCTCAATAGAAATTGCCACAACGCGCCCGGAGACAATGCTGGGAGATACAGCAGTTGCTGTCCATCCAAAGGATGAGCGCTATCGCCATATGATTGGCAAGACTTGCCTACAGCCTCTTTCAGGCCGCACCCTCATCATCATCGCCGATGAGCAGATAGAGCCTGAATTTGGAACCGGCGCCGTAAAAATCACCCCCGCACACGACCATAACGACTACATCATGGGCATTCGCCATGGCCTTGACATGATTAACATCATGACAAAGGACGGCAAGATTAATGAAAATGGCGGCCCCTACAAAGGGTTGAGCATGCAAGAGGCCCGAGATGCTGTTATAAAAAGCATGAAAGAAAAGGGCCACTTTGTAAAAGCTGTCCCCCACCTTAACCGTGTAGGGGTATCATATCGCTCAAAGGCTATCATCGAGCCCCATCTATCAAAGCAGTGGTTCGTAAAGCTATCAGACTATAAGCACCATCTAAAAGAGATTGTAAAGACAAATAAGGTCAAAATCCTGCCCACAAACTGGGAAGCAACCTACTTTCACTGGATCGACACACTCCATGACTGGTGCATAAGCCGCCAGCTATGGTGGGGCCACCAAATTCCTATATGGTATAATAAAGACGATCCTGAAAAGATGATCTGCTATGATGGCGAAGGCGAACCCGAAGAGGTAAAGCAAAACCCTGACAAGTGGTTTCAGGACCCTGATGTACTTGACACCTGGTTTTCATCCTCATTATGGCCATGTGCTACTTTGGGCTGGCCAGAAAATACTCTAGAGCTTAAACGCTACTACCCTAACTCCACACTCATCACCGGCCATGACATCCTCTTTTTCTGGGTTGCCCGCATGCTGATGATGGGAGAGGCTGCTATGGGCGAGGTCCCCTTCCCAGAAACATACCTACATGGCCTTATTTATGGTAAATCCTACTGGAGGCATACTCCTGGCGGCCCAGTCATGTACGTTACAGAAGAAGAGCGAAAGAATTTTGACCTTGGCAAAGAAATTCCAAAGGACGTTCACTCCAAGTGGGAAAAGATGTCAAAGTCAAAGGGCAATATTATTGACCCATATGAAATTATCAATGAATATGGAACAGATGCTTGCCGCATGGCACTAGCCTCTAGCGCCACAAGCATGCCCCAAATTGACCTTGATAGACGCCGCTTTGAAGAGTTTAAAAACTTTGCAAATAAGATCTGGAATGGCTCGCGCTTTGTCTTTATGAACATCGAGGACTTAAGCGCTGAAGAGCTCGCTTCTGGGCTTGATGAGTCCCTTTTAGCACTTGAAGATCGCTGGATTTTAACCCGCCTTCGGGATGTGACAGAAGAGGTGCACCGTGCTCTAAAGGTCTATTCCTTTGATCGCGCAACAACATCAGCTTATGACTTTTACTGGAATGAATTTTGCGCCTACTATCTAGAAATTATAAAGCCCGTTCTCTTTGGAAAGCAAGAAACCCCAGCCGTTCGCAAGAATAAGCAAAAAATGCTCGTTATCTTGCTCTTGCAGGCTCTCAGGCTTTTACACCCTATGGCTCCCTTTATTACTGAAGAGCTTTTCCAGCGCATGAAGAGCCGCTTCAGTGTAGCTCCAAATGCGAAGGCTGACCCTTATACAAAAGAGGCCCTTACCGCCCTACAAGCAACAGGGTGCATTACAAGCGCCTATCCTGTAGCTATAGATGCTTTTACGTCAAAAGAAGCTGAAGAACATTTTGAGCTCTTATCAAAGCTCACCTACACTATACGAAACATACGTGGCGAGATGAAGGTGCCGGCGGGCATTGCATGCGATGTCTGCATCATCGGCAAAAAAAATGACCCAGAGTTTACTTTGGCCGAAAAGCATGGCTATCTCTTGAACTCGCTTGTAAAGAATAAATCACTCCTCTTTACTGAAAATGCGTCCGATGCAAGCGGCTCTAAAGCTATGATAAACAACCTGCAGCTTTTAGTACTTGTGCCAACAGAAATGAAGGAACAGGAGCGCTCTCGCCTAAGTAAAGAAGAGGAAAAGCTTGTAAAGGCACTTGAAGGGCTAGAACAAAAGTTATCTAATACAAACTTTTTAGAAAAAGCCCCACAAGACATAGTAAAAAAACTTATAGATACCAAGCAGCAATCAGAAACCCAGCTTAAGGCCATCCGTATTGAGATCCAAAAGCTGTAATGAGTAATAATTCAATAGCCTAAATGGCTGCAAACTGCATGCGCAATAAACCGTCGGGCACGGGCTCGAGTACTAAAAAACTTTTATTGGGCAAAGCCACGTGTAACCCCTTTGGCTTCAGGCACTCGTGCCCGAGCCCGTGCCCGAGCCCGTGCCCGACGGTTTATTCCCCGTACTCACTGATGTCTTTCACCTCTTAACCCTTCTATTCATACATTCCCTCGGAAAGCCCGAGTGGTAATACTTGGGTCTTTACTTAAATGTTATAGCCTGGAATTATAAGATGCTCAAAAATTAGGAGTATGCAACATGACATCTATCTATGCAAAAGCCCAAAATGTGGCTATTTTAAAAAATGAATTAGTGCAAATTCTTGTTGGCGTAGGCCTTCTTGCCACCTGTTCTCAAATTAGCATTCCTATACAGCCTGTACCAATCACCATGCAAACAGTAGCTGTTATGCTCATTGGCCTTTTTTATTCACGCAATACCGCTATTAAAACCGTGCTGAGCTATCTAGCAGCTGGCTTCATGGGTCTTCCTGTATTCTCAGAATTTGCCGGAGGCCTTTGGTGTCTCTTACGCCCATCAACTGGCTACCTCTTTGGCTTTTTAGCAAGCGTGGCCGTTATGACATACGTTCGCGAACAAGTTAAGCAAGAAACCTTTATTACCCAAATTATCGCCTGCGCCCTTGGCTCTATAGCCATGTACGCCCTTGGCATAAGCTGGCTTTCTATGTTTGTAGGCCCATCAAATGCCTTCTACTACGGCTTTGTCCCCTTCATCATCCCAAGCATCGTAAAGGGATTGATTGTTGCAGCTGCCTGTAAGCATATTAAGTCATCCGGCTGGACATAAAAAGGACATAAAGCACCAAAAAGACAAAGGATATAAAGGACAACACTAACGCCTATTGTTGTCCTTTATGTCCTTTGTCTTTTTGTACTCTTCTTATTCCGAAAATTCTATTTGCTTAACCCAGAATTTATGGTGACTTTCGGCAACTGTTTTTGTGCCTGCTAGAAGAGTCACTTGGTAGCTCAAAAGGCCCCCTTCTTGGGTGTAATTAGTGCCTACTATAGGAAATATGTAGGTGCCTGAAGGTTTATCTAGTGGTACTTTCTCATCGAGCCTCTTGCCCTTTTTTAAAAGAACCTGGATGTGTAGTGCTAAAGGCCCTGATTCCATTTCTTTCTTAGTTGCATTCCACGATATATAGACCCTTTGGCCAAAGATGGCCTCTTGTTTGGTAGGGTCTGGGGTGCCTATTTTTACGCTTGCTAGGTCGCTGCGGGTGAAGTAGCCGGTGTTTACATCAAGCGTTGAGCGTGAACACGATGTTGCAAGTAAACCTAAAATTAACAACGCTAAGCGCATATTGCCGCCTTTTTTCGTAATGAATTTGCGCCTTGACGAATCATCATTTTTGTCGTTTCCCAATCAAGGCAAGGGTCTGTGATTGAAGCACCGCGAGTTTTTGAGAGCATGTCAGATTGGGCTCCAGGCAAGAGAAAACTCTCTACCATAAGCCCACAAATAGAGTTGGGTGGGGATTCAAGCTGCTTAATAACATCAAAAAATACGCGCTCCTGGTTGCGATAATCGCCTTCACAGTTATCGTGTGAGCAGTCTACTACAATCCTATTAAGAAGCCCTGCACGCCTTAAAAGATGGCTTGCCTCTTTAACCGACGAGCTGTCGTAGTTTGTGTAATTTTTTGCACCCCGAAGCACAAGATGGGAGAGGCTGTTGCCGCTTGTTTTTACAGTAGCTGCATAGCCATCAGGGCTAATTCCTATGAAAGTATGGGGCTTTTGCGCTGTAAGGCATGCCTGAATAGCTATTTCAACATTACCATCGCAGCGGTTTTTCATGCCTACAGGCATACTTAAGCCAGATGCAAGTTGGCGGTGCACGGGCGACTGACACGTTCTTGCCCCTATAGAGCCCCAGCTGATGCCATCTTCTAAGTAGGCTAAAGAGAGAGGTTCTAAAAATTCAGTCCCTGCAGGAAGGCCAAGCTGGTTTAAGTAGACCAAAAGCTGTCGAGATGCCTCTAGCCCCTTTTGAAGGTTATTTTGGCCATCAATATCAGGATCATATAAAAGCCCTTTCCAGCCAAGGGAGGTTCTCGACTTTTCAAAATAGGTGCGCATGCAGAGCAAAAAGACATCCTCAACTTCGCAGGAGAGCTCTTTTAAGCAACGAGCATACTCCATAGCACTATCTAAATCATGGATTGAACATGGCCCAACGACAAGGAGTGTTCTCTCGCTTACTCCCTTAATGATATCCGCGATCTCTTTTCGCGTGCGAATAATAGCCTCTTGATTTGGAAGAGGCATCGCAACCTTTAATTCTTTTGGTGTAATTAACTTCAGCATTCTGTTGCAAGATATACCCTATTTCAAGATAACATTCCAGTAATTAAGCGTTTACCTGGTATACTTTATCTTGCCACGTACGTTTTAGATGGTGCCCGAGCCCGTGCCCGTGCACGAACGCTTTGCAAAACGTGCAGTTAGGCAAAACGTCGGGCACGGGCACGGGCACGAGTGTATAGGGTTTATAGAGTTGTTATGCACGTCCAAGTAAAATTATCTAACAAAAACCGTGAAAGCTACTGCCTCACCTGCTACGGTGATTTAGCAGAAATAGAAGTAAATTCACCTCTCGTAGAGCAGTTTGCCAAAAGTCAGCTTATGCATGGCCTAGAAAGCGGCGCTTTAGGTGAATTTGTTGGAGAACACGAGCCACAGTTTCATTTAAGGCCCCTTTGGCTTGAGAAGCTACCAGATGTTTTAGATGTAATTAGCCTTGGCTATAACGCAGTTATCTATACTGGGGCCCCCAACAAAGAAATTTTTGATGAAATTCGCAAATGCGGCCTTAAACTTATTACCCCACATGCTGAATATGGCGATTATCTCTTATGCCACGAAGGCGAATCCTCTTTTACTCCCTCAAAAAAAGAGCCCACAAGCTTTGAGCGAGCGTGTGAGGAAATAGAGGAGCTAGAAAGGCGCTTTAAAAAACCCTTACTTTACCATACAAAAAAGAACTGTCCCTATTTGCTTGCCTTAAGTCGCCTCATCTCAAAAAACTCTATACTTTCATTTGATGGCTACCGCCATCCTGTTATGCAGGACTTATGCCGCTTACCTATTGTAGACGAGACGCGCCTTTTACCTATTCTCGAGGTAGTGCAAGCTGATGCCTTTTCAAACATGCCCTTTAAAGAAATAGAAGATGTTCTTGGCAGGCAGAGACAAAAGCGCTTTTTCGGGGCAGGATGCCGTACAACGCACCTTCCTAAGCTAAGTGATTTTGCCGCGCTTGCCCCTTGGCTTATTGGCCAAAGGCTATGGCGTCAAGGCAGCATTACTGCCCTCTTTGATCTCTGGCTTATGCGCTACCATCCTGAATGGAGTACGTGGCTTACACGAGATCTACTAGAGATCATACACAGACTCTTCTTGCATAGGGATGATATGGCAAAGGCAATACCTACCCTTCTACAACTTGCTGAGGAGCTTTCAAACTATAAGGTGGCACTGCGGTTTCATGATATCTCGCAAGATCTAAATGATTTATCTAACTTTTTACTCCAGTTGCAAATCTTCTTTAAAGCCCAATTTGAAGAGCATTTGGCAGGACGTAAAATTCCATTAGCATTGCAGAGCTTTACGCCAGTGGCCTTTGCGGCATAAAAGGACAAAAATAACCGTTCGGGGTGTCCTTCAGCCTTTTTTGCCTTTTATCCTTGCAATAAATTATTT
>JAYRNE010000214.1:0-7687 GCA_041912355.1 Chlamydiales bacterium | reverse complement strand
TAAGAGTAGAGACTCAAAGACCCTTTGTCTTGTTACGTTCTCCATCCAAGGGCGCGTGTAAACACTTGCACGATCAAGCTCTAAAAGAAAGGCCTCAAAATTATCTATAGGCCACTCTGCAAGAGGTTTTGAAGCAACTAAAGGTAAGAATAGGCTGTAATTGTGCGCACGCGTTGCTTTATCAATTTCTTCAAGTAAAAACTCCTGAATAGAAAGATCACAATCAATCCCATTTACATATTCAGAAAAATGGTACCAGGATAGGGCGTAGGCGCGAATATCTTCTTTACTTTGTGCCTGAAGGATATGGAACATAATATCTGCTGGCCGCCCAAGCTCCTTAGGCCTTTTTTCCACAACTTGCGTTTCATAATCTTCAAGGAGGCTACTAAAGAGGGAAGTCGTCTGTTGATAAAGCGATTGTACCCCAGTGGTTTTTAAGCCAAAAAGCACAAGCTCTAGCTTCATATCAAGCTTTTTGGGTTGCAGGATGTAGCGCATCATGCACTTTAATAGATAGCTAGTTAGCACACTAGGTAGATAGAGGCTCTCTTCGTCCTCGCTATAGAGCGCTTCTACACTATATGTTAGTAAAAAAGTATCAGCAGCACTCACTTCTTCAGCCGTAAGCTCAAAGTGGGGGGGATCTTTTTTTGCATGCACCTCATGCACGATATCCAAAATCTTACTCCAAAAGGCAGGAACCCGTTTTTGTGAGGCGTCTATTTTCTTTAAAGCTATTTGTAAACTCTTAAGGGCTTCATGAATGACTGTAGGCTTTGTACCATCTATAAGCGCTTGAGTGAGGTCATTAACGGCCCTATTTCCCGGATGATCTACAAGCTCGTAGGCGATCTTTAAAAGACTTTGACACTCTCTTAAGGCATATTGCAAGCCGTAGGCGTAGTTTAGTAGGTAGCGGGTGAGGCTGTTATAGGATTTTTTATATATATCTTCTGATAGGAGAGTGAGGTTTTTTTGTAGCTCGGCAAGATCGCATCCATAATCATCGAGCTTTTGTTTTGTACTATCTTGCAGCCCTGATTGAAGGAGTGTTACTAAGTTGCCAATTACCTGACCTATCTGGTTGTTAAGTTTTTCGCCATGGTCATTAGTATCAGTATACTTGCTCCATACCGTACAGCTAACCTTAGTGGTGTTAGGTACAATTTTCCAAAAGTAGTAATCGGGAATAAAGAGAGCTTCTATACCAGGAACTTGATCAGTTGAAGATAGCTGTTTGGGCTTTTTCTTTACTTGATCTAGGTGGGCTTCGGTTGCCACTATTTCGCCATCAAGTGCGTCAATAGATGTATTTTTGATGGTTGCAGCGCATCTTGTAACCTTAAGGGCTTCTAGATAGAGCTCCTTAGATAAAACGAACTTTCTTTGCTCTTTTTTATCTTTAATTTCAGCTTCTTGTTGAAGATGAGAAAACCGCGTGTGTAGGATTTGAAGCTTTTGCTCAAGATACTTTTTTGCTTGCTCAGAAGTTTTCCAAGACTCAGCAACATTTGCTCGGAGATCTTCTGTAAGCTCAGAAAGATAGAGGTAGATATCCCGAAAGGTCTGTGAAGAGCAATAGAGATTGAGCTTTTTTACCTGTTTTCCAGCAAGGCTTAGACGAAAGCTTAAGGCTTTTACTTCCCCGAGCCTACCTGGTATTACATCCCATCTTGAAAGATTTGGAATTTTTTGGGCGATAGATCCTTGACCATGGAGCGACTCTTCAAGTACCGCAAGGCGCGCGGGCATATTTTCAAGTGCCAGTTGAGACGTTTTAAAAAAAGCCTCATTTGCTGCCGATCTCCACTGTATAGCATCACGAATTGATGAAAGCTCACCTTCAAGTGCTGTAAGGCTAGTATCTATCCCTTTTAGTTCCTGCTGGATGGCACTATCAGCCTGCTCGCCTATATCATAACGTGGAAAAGTCCCTACACGTAGTGCTAACATACCCCTACACCTCGCAAAAACAAGCAGGTGTACACGAGGGGAGGGGATCCTGTCAATACCCTCTTACTCTTATTCTTACTCTTATTCTTAAGAGCCTTTTGGTTCTTTTCAATAATTCGTAAATTGTATATAGACAATTATACAGGCAGAATGTTGCTGCCACAGCGTATTTCGTAAGAATTTATTAAAGGATTTTGCAATCATGAAATGTAAAAAGTTTTTCCTCCCTGCAGTTCTTGCAGCCATACTCTTAAGCACGAGTACTCATGCAGCTAAGTATTATGAAAGCTCCTGGCCTTCAAGCTCAAGCGATACAAGTTCTAGTTGCTCTAGCTCGAGCAGTTCAAGCTCAAGCTCATCTTCTACTATCTCAAGCTCATCTTCATCGAGCTCAAGTTCATCCTCTAGTAGTTCCGATCATCGTGAGCCTGTCTGCACACCACGCTTTAACAACCTCTACGATCCACTAATTGGTAGCTTCGGCATCAAAAGTGAGTGCGGATCAACTTTTGGAGTCATTTCCTTTAACCCAGGTGGCACTCTTGTTACTGAAGACTCGCTAGACCTCTTCGGCTTACTTGCTCCAAAATGCCATAGAACCCTTGGCGCAACTATGGGAACAGGCCAGTGGAAAAAAGTGAAGAAATTCAAGTATCACTTTGTATTCACAAAAGTAGTTTCGCTACAGGCTGCAAAGTCAAAAAACAATGCCACATGCCCTAAATACAGACTTCGCGTACAAGGCTGCCTTGACCTTAACCACGACAAAAAGCACTTCACAGCAGAAGCCCAACTTACACGCTGGCACCTTGATGACCTCGCCTGTGACCAAGACCCCTTCCACAACGAAGCTCTTGGCGTAGACCACAAATCCCACCACCTTAAGCTCCACGGAAAAAAAGTCGAGTTTTTAGACTAGCTAAAAGAACCATAGGGACAGAATAGGATCAAAATCTTGATCTTCTTCTGTCCTTTTCCTCCTTGCTTGCTATTGGCAAGCTTGCTAAAGTTAGCAGCCATTAACCCCGAGTACCGTTATGATACTAAGAAATTGGTTTTTGGTTGCTCTTATTTTTCTTGCCTCTAGCCTGGAGGCCAAAAAGGCCGTATGCCTCAACATGATTGTCAAAAATGAGAGCGCTGTTATCAAGCGCTGTCTAGAATCTGTCCTGCCAATTATTGACTACTGGGTTATCTCAGATACAGGCTCTACTGATGGTACACAAAAGATTATCACTGACTACATGAAAGAAAAAAATGTGCCTGGAGAGCTTCACGAAAGGCCATGGAAGAACTTCGCTCACAACCGCAACGAGGTCCTCCAACTTGCAAAAGGTAAAAGCGACTACGTGCTTTTTATCGATGCTGATGAATATCTTGTCTATGACGATGACTTTACACTTCCAGAACTTGATAAGGACTACTACTACTTAATCCTCACCTGGCCTGGCTCACAATGGAAAAAAATCTCGCTTCTTAACATGAAACACAGCTGGGAATGGGTTGGCGTTTTGCACGAAGTGATCTCTCCACCTGCTGATAGAACCTTCGATACAATAGAAAAGGTGCGAAATATCTACACTGTAGATGGAGCTCGATCGCAAGATCCATTAAAGTATCAAAAAGATGCTGAAGTATTAGAAGCTGCCCTAAAAGAAGAGCCCACCAACACCCGTTACCTCTTTTACCTTGCCAAAACCTATGACTCTTATGGCAATAAGCAAAAGGCCCTAGAAAACTACCAAAAAAGAGCCGATAAAGCCTATCAAGGAGATGCTGAAGGCTTTTGGTCCCAAATGCAAGTGGGCATTTTGCAAGAAGAGATGATGATGCCCCCAGAAACTATTATTGAGAGCTATAAAAAGGCAGCAAAACTCTGCCGCAATCGCGCTGAGCCCTACTACTATCTAGCCCGCTACTACCGCTCGATTAATGATCAATTAAGAGCCTATCACGTGGCCAAAATAGGCATCACCATTCCTGTTCCTTCTAACGAGACCTTTTTTATTGAAGAATGGATGTATGACTACGGCTTACTCATGGAGCTTTCAATCTCGTCATTTTATATTGGCAAATACCAAGAATGCCAAAACATCTGTGTTGCATTGCTAGAAAATCCCGACCTTCCAGAAGCCTTTCGCACATCGGCCGAGCAAAATCTTGGCTTTGCTAACGAAAAGCTTCTTGAAGAGGTAATTGCAAATTAGGAGACTGGCTATGTTTGTGCTTCTCCTACTCTTCTTCTTTTTGCCTTTAGAAGCTGATGAAAAGAAGACAATCGCCATAATTACCTACAAGGTACAAAATGCAAAACCTTGGGACCCTGAGAGCATTAAAAGTGGCGTAACAGGCTCTGAAGAAGCGGTAATCTACGTATCAGAAAAGCTTGCAAAGCTTGGATATAATGTTCTTGTTGTTGGGGATCCGCCTGAAAACTCCTGCCACAAAAAACCCGAAGCTAACCCTCGCTACATTCACTTTAATGAAGACGACAAAAAAGCTGTTGATATAGCAATCGCATGGCGAAATCCCTACATTGCAGGCGAGCTTAAAACACGGGCAAAAAAGGTCTATTTATGGCCACACGATACCTTTGATTATCCGCTACAAAAGGAGATGATTGAACATTTTGATGATGTATTGTGGATATCGGAGTGGCAGCGGAAGCAGTGGATATCTATAAACCCTGCTTTTAGCAAGTTTACGAATATCTTCGGAAATGGCATAAACCCTGAAACTTTTGCCCCAATTCAGCCTCGCAAAAACCCCTACTCCTGCATCTATAGCTCAAATTATGCAAGAGGCCTTAACATACTCCTTGAAATTTGGCCATTCGTCAAGCAGCGCTTTCCAAAGGCTACTTTAGATATCTACTATGGCTGGGAGACTTGGGGCCTACTTTCAAAGCAACAGGAAGAGTACATGCGCACCCAAGTAGAAGTCTATGAACTTGTGGATGTAAAAGAACATGGGCTTATAAGCCATGAAGAGCTAAATAAGGCCTTCAGCCAAACATCGCTCTGGACCTACCCCTGTCATGCACCAGAAGTGTTCTGCATCACAGCAATACGCGCCCAAATGGCTGGCTGCATGCCCGTGATAATCGATGGTAGTGCTTTACCTGAAACCGTACGCCATGGCTATAGCTGTGAAAGCCCAGATGACTATCTTGATACACTCCTTGCAGCCATGGAAGAGGCTAAAGCAATAGACCTTAAAGAGCGACAAGCTATGCAAGAATTTATCCTGCAAGAATATACGTGGGAAAAAATAGCAGCAAGCTGGGATATGCTATTTAGGAAATGACCAAAAAATACTTCATGAAAAAATAACTCTAACTTTCGGCCACGGACTCGGGCGCAACGATAAAAGCAATTGGCAAAAAAAAACCCTCTCGACCGCAAGGGAAGAGAGGGTTTAGCACTTTACTTACCTCTGTCTTACAGACTCAGCTTTTGGCTTTGTTGTTCTTCTTTTGTGACCTGTCGTCTTTTTTGCAGGCGCATCTGCCTTTTGACGATGGTTTCTGTGGCCATGCTGGCGCTCATTGCGGCCATGATGTCTATGGCTGCTTGATGAACAAGAAGAAGATGAGCTATCTTCCACAACTACTTGTGGCGTGCAGTTGCAAGCTGGAGCTGGTGGGCATGGTGGAATTTCTGGGCAGTTGCAAGCTGGAGCCGGTGGGCATGGTGGAATTTCTGGGCAGTTGCAGATGCACTCAGTCTGATCTGGGCAGTTGCAGTCTGGGCAAGGAGCTGCCTCTGGGCATACACAATCACCGCAATCGCCACACGCACATTCAGCAGGCTCTGGGCAGAAGCAACCAAGATCGCCACACTCACAGTCTGGGCATTTTGGACATTCTGGCACTTCAGGGCATGGTGGGCAGCAGCAACCTGGACATGCAGGACACTGTGGGCATATGCATGGTGGGCATATCACGATAGTACCTTCAGGGCAGCCTGGGCAGCCTATAAGTATGCCGTTGTTATAATCAGCAAGAGCTCCAGTAAGTACGAGGTAATCTGAAATATTATCTGGGTTTTGTGCGAAATCGCAGTTTTCTAAAAGTGCTGTCGCTTGTTCAAATTCAGCAAGAACACATTCTGAAACAGCGCCATTAGCAATATTCAGCTGTGCAGGAATCCATTCGTGAGCGAGAATATACCAAGGGGTTCCATCTGATTGAGTTTGCATAACTTCGCTGAAAGTAAGATTACAAATTTCGCTATCAGGAGTAAAGGGAGCTGGCCACAGTTCTAGGTGCTGCATCCAAAACACGCCTGATAGTGTGCATGTTTCTGCAGCATACGCTTTTGATGAGTCCGAGCTTGCGAAAAAGAGTGCAAGAGCGCATATGACCGAGTAAATTTTTTTCATACAAAACACCTATTTCCTTTATTTTGGGTTGTTGTGAGCTTTTGCTCGTTTTTATAGTGATTTAACAAAAAAAATCTTTTTCGAAAACTGAAAAGACTAATACCACGAAAAATAGGCACTAGATAGAGACCATTTTTTATTGACTGTACAAGTGACACGCAACAAAATGGCCGGGTTTTACCTCTTTAAGGCGCGGAGCAATATGCCTACAAGACTCAGTAGCATACGGGCACCTTGTGTGAAAGACACAAGCTTTAGGAGGATCAACTATTGAGGGAGGGTCGCCCACAATACAAAGCTTAGCAGGCTCGTTTTGAGCGTCTGGGTCTGGAATGGGAATGCTTGCCATGAGCGCTTGGGTATAAGGATGCAAAGGCTCTTTAAAAACATCTTCTGCCGGGGCATGTTCCATAACACGGCCAAGGTAGAGCACCAAAACACGATGGGCTAGGTAGCGAAGGGTTGCAAGATCATGTGTGATAAAAAGATAAGAGAGACCTTGCTCATCTTGAATCTTTTTCAATAGCAAAATTATCTGCGCAACAACCGAAACATCAAGAGACGAAAGGGGCTCATCGCAGATAAGAAGCTTTGGCTTTACACTTAAGGCCCGAGCTATACTAACCCGCTGCTTTTGTCCGCCACTTAACTGATAGGAGTACATCTTAGCAGTATTTTGCGGAAGCTGTACCATATTCAAAAGTTCTTTTATATAATCTTCAAGGGTTCCAGAAAACCTGACTTTTGAAGTAAGAATAGCCTCTTTTAAATGATCGGCAACACGCATTCGAGGATTTAAAGAGGCATCAGGGTCCTGAAAGATCATCTGCACGCCGCGAAGAGCTTGGCGGAGCTCCTTGCCCGATAATCCTGTAAGCTCTTTTCCATCAAAAAAAATGCGCCCATGAGTTGGGGGGGTGATGCACATAAGGGTTTTGGCAAGCGTAGACTTTCCACAGCCGCTTTCGCCCACAACTCCCAAAGTTTGACCCAAAAAACCCTCTAAGTCAACATCGCGAAGGGCCAAAAAGCGCGAATTTTTGAGCTGATACTCAACATCTACTTGTTTAATTTCAAATAATGGGCTCATAGCTTTTTCGTCCTAAAACAGCAGCATTGATGGCTTTTGTCTACCTCTTCTAGCAGAGGTGTCTTTTCTGCACAAATCTTCATGGCATGGGGACATCTTGGCATAAACGAGCACATATTAAGGTATTGGCCAATTTGTGGGGGAGAGCCCTGGATAGGCTTAAGTTCACTTGCCATATGGTCTTTAAGGCGGGGAAGGCAGGCTAAAAGTGCCTGTGTGTAGGGATGCTCGGGCTTTGTAAAGATGGTATGAACCTTT
>JAYRNE010000213.1:0-4659 GCA_041912355.1 Chlamydiales bacterium | reverse complement strand
TTCGGAAAATTTAAGAAGACTAACAGCACATAGACAAGCATAGCAATGCCCGCTGCAAGGCCTGCAACAAAGCTTCCATACTTTTCAGTCCACGATATGCGCTCAAGGTTTAGTAAGAGCGCATCAAGCACATACTTATTTAAAAGACCCTTGTGATAGAGCACCCGCTCTTTTGAAGCAGGATCTTGTGGATCTTGCTCTAAAAACTCACTGTAGTGCTGTTCACGGTACTTTTTCTCTTTCGTAATAGTTTCACAAAGCTTTTGGTCAAGTTCATGAATATTTTCAGCTTTTGCAGAACGTATGTACTCTAAAAAGCCTGTGAAGTAGTAGTCGATAGATGTGCTGATAAACTCATCGACATAGTTAAAGGTCTCAAAAAGCTCGCGAGACTGCTTTTTCAGACACTCTTGTTGAAATGACTCTTTAATGTCCAAAAAGACTTCGCGAAATTTGGTAACTTCTCTGCAAAAATCAACCACTTCTTTGTGCAGCGTGTCATCTTGCGGATGTTCTAAAAGCTGTATAAATCCCCTCACGCTTTTACGAAGAGCACTTCTTACAATATTGCCTAAAAGCTTTAGCTCATCTTGAATTGAGTAGATAGTGTCAGGGGTATGTGCAAGCACCTTCATACTCTCGATGCGTATTAGAGGAGATTGAGTGTTACTTTTGTTGACAAGGTCGTAGAAAGAAAACTCTGGAGTTTTATAGCGAATAAGGTTCGTACGATCTTTATAAAACTGCTCTTTAGTATAGGTGTGAGGATCAATTTGAAGAGCCGCTGGGATAAAAAAATAAAACTCCTGCGTCGCAATATTCTGCTTTAAGCTGCGTACAGGAGAAAAGTCTGTCTCTAGCTCAAACTGCAGATTATCGCGAAAATGGATGTCTTCGTAATAGAGGTCGTTCCAAAAGCTGTTCATTACCCCATTATACCTATAAACCTATTTTTGTACTTCTAACAAAAAATGTAGTAAGGTATGATGTTTTCTCCGCGGCCATGGCGGAATTGGTAGACGCGCTAGATTCAGGTTCTAGTCGGGGTAACTCGGTGAAAGTTCGAGTCTTTTTGGCCGCAAAAAAAAGGGCAACACTTTTATAGTGTTGCCCTTTTTAATTTTTAACTAAGCTTACTTACTAGCTGTATCTACAGCTGGTGTTCCGGCAGAAGCTGTAGCTGGCTGCGGTGCAGGTTGTGCACTTGCTGCTACAGGAGCTAGTACCGGTACAGCTGCTGGAGCCGCTGGAGCCGTATTCGCAGTAGGAGCTACTGGAGCCGCTGAAGAGTCAGCTTGTGGAACAGGAACTGGCTGAGGTGCAGCTTGTTGCTGTTGACTTGCTGCAGCTTTACGCTCTTCAAGTTGTCGTCTTGCTGCATCTTGCTCTGCTTGCTTTTTCTTAAGGTCAGCTGATTTCTTTTCAAGCTCAGTTCTGTCTTTAGTTTTTACAATCAATCCAAGCTCTTCAGCCATCGCGCGCATTTCAGATGGACGCTGAACTAAAGAGATAACAGCAATTGAATGCCACTGAATGAGCACTGAGCGGCGTATATTGTCTTTTGTTGCCCAAAAGTCTTTAGAATCAAATATTGACGCAGTCAAGTGCTTATCAAGCCCTGTGAGTCTGCCTATAGATGCCTTAAAGCCTGCAAAAGGAGCTTTGACAGCAAATAAAACTGTATTTAAGACAAGATCAAGAGTTGCAAAAGCAAGTGCTGCAACGCCTGCTACGATCCGAGCAACGATACGGATCTTAAGATCATCTTTGTTAGTTCTTCTAAGAACAGCATCAAGCTTCGTCATGACGCCTGATGTAAGTACAGCATCAGCTGCTGTAGGAAAACGAACTGAATTTGTTGGTACCATAATACATCCTCATAAGATAGATTTTTTTCACATCTACCTTCGTATATCGTTGGATGATATTAGTCAACTGGTTATTTTATGAAGGGGACTCTTGCGACTCTTTCATCATGGCATCAAGCTCTTCACTAACGGCTTGAAGCATGAGCGTAGCCCGCTCTTTGATAAGCTCATATTCTTTTTTATCACCACAGCAGTTAATAGCATTTTTTAGGCACATGTCTGCAAGTGGCAAGGCTTTTAGCTTAATATAGCAGTCAGCTGCATGAAAATGGGGAAGTGGGTTTTGGGGATCGCGAGATGAACTTAAAAGATATACTTGAGCCGCCTTTTCATATTTACCTAGGCGGTGTAAACAGGCACCAGATCCTAGCGCATACTTAGGCTCCATAGGGTCAAGCATCATAAGAATAACAAAGAGGTAGGCAGCATCTTTAAAGTCGCCCTTGTTATAAAATAGGTAAGCTTGCGTATAAATACCTTCAAGGGTCTCATCGCCAATTTTAAGCATCTGTTTCGGCTGAATGCCCTTTTTTATAGCCTCATACATCATGTTAAGGGTCTCTCTTAATTGAGCGCCTATTGTCTCACTAGTACGCTCACCCGCTTCATGAATACCTTTTCTGATAGCTGAAATATCTACTTCTTCACCTTTAGGCATACCTTCCTCCCCTATACTCTTACTTCTTTACTGTACCTCATTTTGAATTATAATTCAAATTTTATATTTATACTTATACAAACCATTAACTATTAGCTTGTTAGGAAAAAAATACGAACTCGCTACTTCGTTCGTATTCTTGTCCTTTTAGTCCCAGATCCTTCATCCTTTTCTTCCTTTAAAATTTTTAGCAAAGCCTGCTATACTATTTGCACTATGACAACTCATGACACAAAACATATTCGGAATTTTTCAATTATTGCCCATATTGACCATGGCAAATCTACGCTGGCAGACCGCTTTTTAGAGTATACCGGCACAATCGCCAAGCGTGATATGCAGGAGCAAGTACTTGACGGCATGGACCTAGAGCGCGAGCGGGGCATTACGATAAAAGCACACCCTGTAACGATGTACTATAAGGCTAAAGATGGGAAGACCTATCAGATGAATCTCATAGACACGCCTGGGCACGTTGACTTTACCTATGAAGTATCGCGCTCACTCGCTGCTTGTGAAGGGGCACTTTTAGTGGTAGATGCAGGTCAGGGCCTGCAGGCCCAAAGCCTTGCTAACATGCACCTAGCACTTGCTAGAAACCTTGCTATCATACCTGTAATCAATAAAATAGATTTACCTACTGCTGATAAAGAATCGGTGCTTCAGCAGCTTGAAGAGGCTCTTGCTGTTCATCCAGAAGAAGCCATTTGCTGCTCTGCAAAGACAGGTATTGGCATTGAAGATATTTTAGAGCGCATTGTCACAAACATTCCTCCACCAGAAAATAGTGGTGACAACGTTTTAAAGGCCTTAGTCTTTGACTCCTACTTCGACAACTTCCGCGGAATCATGGTCTATATACGGATCTTATCAGGCGAAATTAAACGCGGCAGCGAAATTCTCTTCATGGGAACCGGAAAGACTTTTGAAGTAAATGAAGTGGGCATCTTCTGCCCCCGCCAAAAGCCCGTAGAGGCTCTTCGCGCAGGCGAAGTTGGCTACTTTGTTGCCAACATCAAAAATCCAAAAGATGTTCACGTTGGCGATACAGTTACTACACAAAAAAGCCCCTGCAAAGAGCCCCTGCCTGGATTTGAAGTAAAAAATCCCGTCGTCTTTGCGGGTATTTATCCCATGGACTCTACTGACTTTGAGGCTCTTCGTGACGCCCTTTCGAAGCTGCAGCTTAATGACTCGGGGCTCCACCTTGAACAGGAAAGCTCAACAGCTCTTGGCTTTGGCTTTCGCTGCGGCTTTTTGGGCCTGTTGCACCTTGAAATTGTTGTAGAAAGAATCAGCCGCGAATTTAACCTCGAAATCATCACAACATCTCCAAGCGTTGTCTACCGCTTTACACTTAACGACAACAGCGTTTTAGAGGTTGATAACCCTGCTCACTATCCTGACCCCACACACATCGCATGGGTAGAAGAGCCGTGGGTAAAATCGCACATAATCGTTCCCTCAGACTATCTTGGGGCCGTTATGAACCTTGCCATGGAAAAGCGTGGCACATGCCAAAAGATGGAAACACTCGATGCTAAGCGCCTTTTAGTAACCTATAGACTGCCTCTAAACGAAATTGTCACAGACTTTGCCGACAGGCTAAAGTCCGTAAGTAAGGGCTATGCCTCGTTTGACTATGAGTTTGATGGCTATGAAGAGGGCGATATTATAAAGCTTGAAATTCGCGTTAACGAAGAGCCTGTTGATGCCTTTTCATGCCTTATCCACCGCACAAAAGCTGAAAGCCGTGGAAGGGCAATCTGCGAAAAGCTTGTAGAAGTTATCCCCATGCAGCTCTTTAGAGTGCCGATACAGGCTGCTATTGGCGGAAAAGTTGTAGCTCGCGAAACGATACGCGCCATTACCAAAAATGTAACTGCCAAGTGCTACGGCGGCGACATTACCCGCAAAAAGAAATTATGGGAAAAGCAAAAAGAGGGTAAAAAGCGCATGAAAGAGATTGGAAAAGTAAATATTCCGCAGTCGGCGTTTATGTCAGTATTAAAGCTTTCGGAAGGGTAGTAAAAGGGTTTAAAGGGTTTAAAGGGTATAAAGGGAAATTTTGCATGCCGTATGGGCTGTTGACTATCGGGCACGGGCTCGGGCACGGGCTCGGGCACGAGTGCC
>JAYRNE010000212.1:0-5882 GCA_041912355.1 Chlamydiales bacterium | reverse complement strand
TAAGTCCTGAGCCTATCTGGCGGGCAAGGCGTACCCGTTCAGCTTCACCACCGCTAAGTGTTGAAGCCTTTCGCGCTAGCTGCAAGTAGGAGAGGCCAATGGAGTCTAAAAATCCAAGGCGTGCCTCTATTTCATCATACACCTGCATGAGTGTGAGGTCTTTTTTATCTTTTATGGTAATGTCTTTAACAAAGCTTACAGCATCCTTTATAGCCATGCTCGTAAGATCACCGATGGACGTTTTGTTAATTGTTACGTGGCGAGCTAGTGCATTAAGGCGCGAGCCTTTGCAGCTTGTGCATTCATTTTCTCGAAGGGCCGCTTCCCACTCTTCTGGCAATGGTGCCTCTTCGCTATAGCCGCCAAGCCTTGAATGTAGGAGGAGGGCAAGTCCATTGTTAATACCGCGCCAAGTAAAGCGCACGGGAATGCCGCTAACTTCTATCGTTACTGACTCTTTGCTGCCATTCATCAGAACATTAAGAAGATGTTTCGGTATGTCGTTAAGAACATCTTGGCCTCGTATGCCTATTGATTTACATACTGCAAGAAAGAGTGTTCGTGCATAGGGACTTTGCCATGGGCCCCACAAAAGCTTTACAAGCTCTAACACAGTAAGCTTTGTGAGGGACTTTAAAAGTGTAAAGTCCACACCCCACTGAAAGCCAAGGCCCTGACAGTCTGGGCACATGCCCTCTTGTGTGTTAAAGGCAAATGTTTGCGGCGTTATTTCAGGGTAGGATTCTCCAGTCTCTTCAACGCTAAAGGCGAGGTTAAAGAAGACATCTTTATTTCCTTCACGCATCACCCAGAGCTTCTCTTTTCCTATCTGAGAGGCAGTAGCCACTGCTTCATAAAGGCGGTGCTTCATCGAAGGGTCGACAACCAAGCGGTCTACTACTAAAAAGAGCTCATTTTTGCGTTTAGAGTCGTAGGGCACGTCGTCTGTTCCAAGTTCGTATAGTGTGCCGTTTAGACGTATGCGCAAAAAGCCCTGCTTCTGAAGACGATCAAGAAGGTCAGTAAAGCTTTCTGAGCGTTTGATTTCGATAGGAGCCATAATGTAAATCTTTTCACCTGCTGGGTAGGTGAGTATGCGATCGACAACATGTTCCTTGCTTATAGCCTGGATTACTGCGCCAGTCTTTGGATCGTGCGGAATGCCGATGCGAGAATAGAGTATGCGCAGGTAGTCATAAATTTCTGTCATCGTTCCCACAGTAGAGCGTGGGTTTGTAGCATGAAGGCGCTGCTCAATGGCAACAGATGGCGATAGGCCATCTATGTGGTCCACAATAGGCTTTGGCATCTGCTTTACAAACTGGCGGATATAGGGAGAAAGCGATTCTACATAGCGCCTCTGGCCTTCAGCGAAGACAGTCTCAAAGGCAAAGGAGCTTTTGCCGCTGCCAGAAGGGCCTGTGCAGATGGTCATCTTGCCACGTGGAATTTCGGCTTCAATTTTTTTGAGGTTATTTTGCGAGGCGCCAACAACATGGATAGCAGCTGAGGGTGTAAGTGGTTTTGCCTTTTTCGCTTTTGTTGCCTTTTCTTTCTCGCCGTTAAGGATAGGGGCAAGTATAAGGCCTGTTGGGCAGCTCGTTTTGGCAAGTGATTCTGGCGTCCCTGTGTTAATGATCTCTCCGCCCTTTTCGCCACTTTCGGGGCCCATTTCGATAAGCCAGTCGCAGGTTTTAATGAGGTCGATGTTGTGTTCGATAACTAAGACGGTGTTGCCTTTAGTAACAAGAGCCTGCAGCACTTCGATAAGGTGGTTCATGTCGTGAAAGTGAAGGCCTGTTGTGGGCTCATCTAAGATATAAAGGGTCTTGCCCGTGTCTGGGCGTGAAAGCTCTCGAACAAGCTTTATACGCTGCGCTTCTCCACCAGAGAGTGTTGTTGAAGGCTGACCGAGCTTTAGGTAGTCAAGGCCAACGCGCTCGAGCATTTCGAGTTTATGTTCGATGTGGGGGATGTTGGCAAAAAGTTCTTTAGCTTCTTTTACGTCCATTTCAAGGACGTCTTGTATGTTCTTTTCTTTGTAGCGAACTTCAAGGGTGTCGGCGTCAAAGCGCTTTCCCTGGCATACGGGGCAGTCAACCCAGGAATCTTCTAAAAAGTCCATGTCTAGCTTTATCTGGCCTATGCCGTGGCACTCGCTACAGGAGCCCTCCTTTACGTTAAAGCTAAAGCGTCCTGCAGTGTAGCCTTTTGCCTTGCTGAGTGGCAGCTTGGCAAAGAGGGCGCGTATGTCATCAAAGAGCTTTACATATGTTGCAGGGTTTGAGCGGGGAGTGCGGCCGATTGGTGACTGGTCTATTTCAATGACCTTGTCTATAAGCTCATGGCCCTGAAGGTCTTTATACTTGCCCTCGGTAAGCTCTGTCTTCATAAGCTTGTTGCTAAGTGCTGGAAAGAGTGTCTCTAAAAAGAGGGAAGACTTTCCAGATCCAGAGACGCCCGTTACGCCAATAAAGCAGCCAAGAGGTATGGTGACGTTTACGTCTTTGAGGTTGTTATGTGAGGCGCCAAGTAGCTGAAGTTTGTTATCAACACTTGTACGTCTTTTTTTGGGGATGCTAATTTCTAAACGCTTACTAAGATAGGCTCCTGTTAGCGACTCCTTGCATGCTGTAAGTCCCTTTACGCTGCCATGATAGATAATCTTGCCACCTTGCAAGCCCGCTCTTGGCCCGAAGTCTACTACTTCGTCAGACTCTCGTATCGTCTCTTCATCATGTTCTACTACGATAACGCGGTTACCCTTGTCGCGAAGGTTTTTCAGCGAGTGTATAAGCTTTTTGTTGTCACGCGCATGAAGGCCAATAGAGGGCTCATCGAGTATGTAGGTTACGCCAACAAGCCCAGAGCCTATTTGCGATGCAAGGCGCACGCGCTGCGACTCACCACCCGACAACGTTGGGGCTATGCGGTTGAGCTGGAGGTATTCAAGGCCAACATTTAGCAAGAACCGCAGGCGCTCTACAATTTCTTTCACAAGTTCTTGGGCGATGATCTTTTCACTTTTTGTAAGAGTTACAGCTTCAAAAAACTGAAGTGCCTCTTGAATAGTCATGTTTGTCACTTCATGGATGCGCCTCTTTGAAAAGAGCGTGGCAGCTGGATAGGGACGTATGCGGGCTCCCTTGCAGCTGGGGCACTGGGCCTTATGCATAAGGCGCTCCATACGTCGCTTGTAGGTGTCGCTCTTTGCTTCTTGGTAGCGACTGTAGGCATCTTGTAGGCAGCCCTGCCAGCGGATGTTGTCTTGCCAGCGGGCGCCGGTTTCTGGGTGGACAAAGTACATGCGTGTCCACTTCTTCGGTGTGCCCTTGAGAAAGATCTCTCTTGCCTCTTTGGAGAGTTTTTCCCATGGCGTATGTACGCTAAAGTTAAAAAGGCGCGCGAGGTTGTCGTAGATGTTGCCGTAGCGGACAGTGCTGTAGGAGCTTGCTATTGAGCAGCAGTCCTCGGCAATACTTTTTTTGGGGTCGATGACCATGTCGAGGTTAAATTCATGAGTCACGCCAAGCCCCTGGCATTCTGGACACATGCCGCTTGGGCTGTTGAAGGAAAAATCGCCGGGGTCTAGTGGGGGATAGGAGAGTCCAGACTTAGGTGAGTAGGCCTTTGTAGATAAAAGCTCCTCTTCGTGAGAGTCTGGATCATAGAGAATGCACATGCCGTCGCCAAGCTCTAATGCTGCCATGAGTGACTCTGTAAGGCGCGTTTTATTTTCTGAACTTATGACAAGGCGGTCTATGACGATGTCAAGATCGTGCGAGGTAGTCTTATCAAGGGCGATATCATCTGAAAGCTGGTAAAAGGTGCCATCTATGCGTACGCGGGTAAAACCTTTTTTGGCAATATCCTCAAGGTCATCTTTGAATTCGCCCTTTTTATTGCGTTCGTAGGGTGCTAGGAGAATAAGCCGCTCTCCCTCTGGTCGTATGAGCGCTGCCTCTACAAGCTCTTCTTGCGAGCGGGGCCTCACAGGCTCTTTGCTGACAGGGCAGTGGGCAAGGCCAGCTCGTGCCCATAAGACGCGCATGTAGTCATAAATTTCGGTGATCGTGCCAACGGTTGAGCGGGGATTTTTACCAGCTGTCTTTTGTTCAATGGATATCGTCGGAGTTAGCCCCGTAGCAAAATCAAGATCAGGTTTCGGAAGCTCCCCCAAAAAGCGCCTTACATGCTGGGATAGTGACTCTACATAGCGCCTTTGGCCTTCAATATACACCGTATCAAACGCAAGCGAACTTTTTCCCGACCCTGAAACCCCCGTAAAGCAAATAAGCCTATTAGGCTCTAGCTCGAGCGACACAGATTTCAGGTTGTGCACCCGCACATTCTGCAGGTGTATATTTTGCTCAAAATTTTCTGACTTCATGGAGGGGATTATACAGAAATTTCAACTAAACATAAAGGAGATAACGGCTGGGGTAGCTCTTGAGCATTTCGTTTTATTCGGGCGAAGGTTATATTTATGGCAAAACAATAGGCTAAATCATGAATTGTAAAACTGGAATGGATCTGTTTTCCTCTTTTTCTATGCCTTTTATAAAGAATATGGCATGTAATTGGTTTCTTGATCTTTCAAAAGAGGAACCTGGTTCTCAATTTGTTACCTACCAAAATGAACTATGCACCATCGCTAAGCATCATGTAACAAAAACTTTTGCTGAATTTCAAGAAGCGTTTTGTAAGAGGGCATCCGAGAATGTACAAATAACTGCTAAGCTGATCGATCAACAGTTACGAGTCTATAGCTACGGAATAGGCGCAACTTGTGCATTTGCCACTATCGGCCTAATTAATGGGGCGGATTGGGCGGGCAGAAATGGCCGGACCACACTGGAAAAAATTCTTTATATATCAGCTATGCTAACAACCGTAGTTGCTGCAACCTCTGCTGCAAAGGTGCTGGCTTAATCCCTAACAACAGGCAAAATATGTCCCCATGGGCCGCGAGTAATAGTTCCGAGCATAAGGGTGTGTTCTGGAATTTGTGGGTTAGGTCTTTCGTCAATTGGTGCAAAATTTTTCTCTGCTAGCTCTTTTGTAGAGACGTGTATAGTATAATTTTTTTGGTATTTTTCTGTGTTTACAAAAGGGCAGTCTTCCCAGCTTCCACCGTTTAAGGTATCTAGAATAGTCGCATCAGCTATGAAAAGTGAGTATGTAGTAATCTTTATATTATATAAATCACAGACAATCTGCATGGCAACGGCATCTCCCCATATTGGCGTATAGTCTTCAGCTGCACATTTGCCAATATTAGCCTGATAGGATTCATAAGACATTTTCTCAAAATTTACTGTTGACAAAAGCTCTCTATATCTCGCGTGTGGGGCACTTTCTGAATTGATATAATCTGAAATAGCTGTCCTTACATCTTGCGCGCTATATTGCCTATCACCTTTAATTTTAGTTAGTAAGTAGGCAACAGAATCAAAGAAACAGTCACCATTTTCTTTAGACTCCTTAAAAGTTAGTCCAAGAGCTGCAAGCTGAGTCCGAAGCTGGTCGCGACCAAATTTTTTCCAGATAGACATAGATTCTGGAGGGGCATTTTCGACTGGCATGTAGGTGCGTTTAATTTTAAAAACAGCAGTGAACTGATCTGGGTTTTGTATCGTGTCTACAACTATATTCCAGCCTACAGGGTAATCCTGTTTAAAAAGGCGCGATTTGCTTTCGTTCCAGATAGTGTTGCTATACGCTCCAAAGAGGTACCTTAAGGCCCTTTGAAAAATATTAAGTGTACGCACATGCACATGTGCCGTACCATCCTGAGCGACATCTACAGCATAAAAATCACGATAAAAGCTTGTTCTATCTGCACGATTGATAATCATAAAATGGCCCCTAATTAAAATTAT
>JAYRNE010000211.1:0-2485 GCA_041912355.1 Chlamydiales bacterium | reverse complement strand
GGATACGGTTGAGGTATACTGCAAGCGTGTTGCTGTCTATAGATGGTAATAGCGTGTTGTAGCAAACGACAGGCGGTTGGTTTTTTAGAAACATGTATACGGCATCAACAATAAGCTGTGCATTTACCGTGCGCTTTTTTTGACGTTGGATTTCATACAGCGCTCGCACTATCAGCTCTTGAGCGGAAGCCGCCCCATCAACAAAGTGATACTTATTTGATGATAGCATCCCGGCGGTAAAGTGTTTGTCATCTAAAAGATAGTGCTTGAACCTAGGCTCAAGTAAAGATGCGCCATCTACCAAACGCTTTACGCAATCTACAATGTGTGCCTGAACTTGGTCTGGGCTCTTTTCAAAGCCACTGAAATAGCTCAGCATGCCACGGTAAAACTCTTCCTCAAATTGCTCTTGAGTAAAGCCGTGAAGATTTTCACAGCCCTCCGGATTGCTGTAAAGCCTATAGGCAAAGCGCTCTAAGCCGCGTGCTGTAGTCTCCTCTACATGCACATCTTGTGAAAACACGCTCATCGGAACCGGCTTTTTTGCTAATTGAGCAAGCGATTCAAGAAGAGGTGAGCCATGCGCATAGAGCGCGGAAAGCTGAGCAAGATAGTCAGTTTCCGCCTGAAGGGCTTGTGTATCATACCGACCATTTGGTGGCATTCGCAACTCAATTGGATCGCGATCTTGCAGGCTTTGTTCAATTAATGAAGTAACCGTAATTGCATAGCCACCTATGTCTTTAATAAGAAGGAACGGGCAGGGTCTAGCGGCACATCTTTCCTTATCCCATTTATCTAGCTGCATAACGGTTCGGAGCATCTTAGGAGTGATTTTATGCGTAAAATGCAGTAAAAGCTGTGCAGAAATTGCCCCATAGAAGCGAAAGGAATCCGCAAAATCATCTCTGCCATCGTCAAATTCAGCGTTGAAAAATTGGTGGATCTCGAAAAGTTGGCTTAACACATCATGATCAATATCTGGCTTTTCCTTTGGAAGGCTATCATATACTTCACGATAAAGAGCTAAGCACCCCTTCAAATCAGGCAGTGCCACCTTAGAGGCATTCGCAAGATCTTCCACCTGTGTCAGGGGATACGTTGGGTGGCTATAGGGTGCGCATGTAAGCTCATCCGGAAAGCTCACCTGCACTCTAAAGGCAAAAAGATCGTTAAAGAGCTCTTCCACCAAAGGCCCACCGCTATCAAAGATTTTTTCTTGATCCTGAGCATCCAGCTGCCCGATAAATTTGGCAAGCACTTGAAAAAGCACCTGAATAGCCTCGTGGGAGTTACCGCAAAAAGATGATTCGGCAACGGTATGGCTAAATAATAGTCTTTTTTTGTTTTCTTCTGTAACGAAGTACTTAATTTTTCTTTTGCCAGGATTAACAGTATATAGCTTCTTCAAAAAAGTAAATTCAAAGGAGCCGTAGTCCCCAAGATCATAAGGCAATATCATCGTTTCTGGCCTATTTGCAAAGGCCATTTGGAGCATAGCGTGGCAAGAAAGGTCTTTGCTGATACGCTTAAGTCGTTCCGCATTGCTTACTAACGGAAAGGCAATATAGCAATGCACAGAGTAATGTTCTTTTCTCTTTTTATCCGATTTAACGGTTATGCCTACTTTTGCATTTTTGGGCACCAGCGGCGACTGGCGACGACTTACCTCAGAAAGAATCTCTTTACCCCTGAGCTCTCTTGCAATCACAAATTGTGTCTCTTGTGAAAGCTTCTTGCTCAAAAAGTGAAAGAGCATGAGCTTATCAACTTGCAGCGCTGTTCTCACTAGATGAAGAAGTATCGTATTGTCTCTATCAAAAGTTGGCTGCTTGGAAAGAGTCAACCGCCCCAGCCTCTCAATCAACGATACCTTTGGCAGCTTCATCATCTGATGAGGAGCTGATAGTGGAACCATTTGTGTTTGTGGTGGGGCTCCTTCAAGTACTTGCTGCACCTGTTCAGCAATGGCATGAGACCCCCAAGGACAAAAGAACGAACATACGACTCCCGCCACATTTGGATAGATAATAGCCTTTTTAAAGGGCAATGCCTCCGCCTCCTTAATTTTTTTTCGATATGGGCGTGGATCCCCTGAACAAATAAGGTCTTGGCGATGACCATTTGCTTCTAAGGTAAATTTGGTGCTATTTATACTAAAAGTTACCGGAGGTATCATAATATTAATATAAAGATTATGCCACAAATTACTATTTTTAACAAAGCAAAATCAAGTACATAAAAGTTTATGTGCTTTCAAAAATTGGCGAACGTAGTATGATTGTTGGATGCAGTTTGGCATTGATAGTAGATTATATGATTCATCTCTTGTACTCGGAAGAAAGGGGCTGTTCTTAGATGCAAGTGATCTGGGCTTGCAGCTTACACCTTCTCGCCCGGCAGCTGGTGTTATCTATCGCATTGAACGTATTTTTGATAATCATAGTGCAGAGCTTGAAAGAGAACTTGGGCAGCGCTCGGTTGT
>JAYRNE010000210.1:0-2018 GCA_041912355.1 Chlamydiales bacterium | reverse complement strand
TGGGCTGTCAACTCTCTTAAAATTTAGCATTCTAAATTTATTTAAACTTGTGTCTATATCCATTCCATCACTAGCGTCTGTTTTAGAGTCCACCAGGGCGATTCTGAATCGCCCTAACGGGCTCTAGGATAGGTTTATAGCTTCCCACAGTTCCCTACGGTCACTGTGGGCTTTAATAAGTCGCCCTGGCGGGCTCTAAAATAAAAATGCTATCCATGGAAGAGATATGGACACAAGTTTAAAGAAAATTTCATTCATAAAAACTCGAAGTTTTTGACAGCCCAGCCCTGATCTTAAGTATATGTCTCTATTTTTTTTGCGCTCTTTGCTTCTTTGCGTTTAATAATTGATCATATACGTTTATTGCCATAGCGTTTCAGCAGGGCGAAAATATCTATCTTTTTCTTCTAAACCTCTATTGTCTCTCTGATCTCTTGGTTAAATTTTTCAGTTAGAAGAAATATTTCTTCCAAAAAATGCACAAAATACCTATTTACCAGAAAAAAAGCAACTAATAGTTTTCGGATAATAATTTTCTGGGGATAGAATATGGCAAGCGTATCGAGAGCGGGTAAGTCGCACCGACATCAGCATGTGCACCACAACGAGATTAAAAAGGGCAAGCGTGCCGTAAAAAAGGGCTCTAACATATCCCAGCATGAAGTTCAAAGCGATAATAAGGTTAAAAAAGCTGTCGATCTTGTACTGCGTGGCAAAGAGTGGACTACTGAAAAAGAAGCCAAAAGAATAATCAAAAAGTATGGCGTAGATAAGTTTCAGCGCATGGTGATGGCCTGTGAAAACATCACAAAGTTATCAAAAGAGTTGGGTCTTTCAAATAACAAACTATTTAAGATGGCCAAGTACATCGAAGTAAAGCTACCCGGTAAAGTAAAGCATGGCCAAGCCTATCTTAAAAAAGATAGAACAGGTTTAGCACGAACTATCGAGTTTAAGTCAAATCGCGCATTCATCCACCTAAAAACGCATGGAGTTCAGGCTCTAGGTGCTGGTGTGCACAAGAAAGTTACCCTTTCAATTATGTATGCAGCCCATAAACCTGAAATTGTTGCTAATGGTGTTGGCGACTATACCGTTGAAAGGGAAGGCAAGGTTTTAAAGAAGCTAAAAGGCGCTGAGGGCATTGCCAAGACATATGCTTTAAGCAGCCACAAAAAGTCGAGCACCCATAAGAAGGTCTACTCGATCATTAGCAAGCTCTATAACGCCCGTACAGTCCGTCACTACGAATATGACAGATCGTCTATGAACCACGATGAAGAGGTGTTTATTGCACGCGATCTTATGAAGGGTTTAGAAAGTATGCACGCTAAAAAAATGGCCCATCGCGACCTTCATAGCGGCAATTTCATGGTTCACAGAGAAGAAGATCCAAAAACACATAAGGTAAAGATTTCTGCGGCATTAATTGACTTTGGCCAGGTTGTCTCTTTTCACAAAGCTAAAAAGATGGTACCGAGAATTGAAGTTTCTCGCCATCTTGTAACTCCAGAAGCTCTTATAAAGGGTAAGCATCGCGTAGATGTCAGAAAGATTGAAGCATTTGCTGTCGGCTGCAGCCTCTACCACCTCTTCTTCGGAAGCGGCCCAGAGTGGTGCGAGATGATGAGGCAGTTTCAGGTAAAGAAGATGAGCACAGAAAAGAAAAAAGAGATTTCAAATCGTCTCATAACTGAAATTTACCAAACAATAGACAAGCGCAAAAAAGAGCTAGCAACAAGTGATATCAAGCGTAAAGACTTAGCAGAGGTAATCTTTAAACTTTTAGCTCCCAACCCAAAAGAGCGTTACAGTCCACATAAAGACAGCAAACAGCTTTAGCAGATTATCAAAAAAATCTCTTGAAAAACAAGAAAACAAGGGACATACGAAACAAACAAAGCCTTTGTTGCTTAACTGCACACGGTGCCAACCTTCGGGCACGAGTGCATGAATACGAAGGCGATAACACGTGGCTTAGCCCAGTAAAAGCTTTTTAACACTCGTGCCCGAGCCCG
>JAYRNE010000209.1:0-5413 GCA_041912355.1 Chlamydiales bacterium | reverse complement strand
CTTAGCCATAAGAGCTACCTTCTCTTTTATCTTGTCTGTGGGCTTGCAGCTACCTTTGCTCAAACGATAACTGATACAAGCTCGACAATACCTAACGTAGGGGCATCAGGGGCAATTGCAGGGGTGCTTGGAGCCTATATTTTTATGTTCCCACAAGAAAAAATTAAAGTGCTTGTAGGCCAGCAAATTACTATAATGCCCTCACTTATGGTTATTGGCTTCTGGTTTATCCTGCAGTTTATGAGCGGTGTTTCATCGCTTTATTCACAAAGCGGCGAAGGCGGCGTTGCTTATATGGCGCACGTAGGAGGCTTTTTGAGCGGTCTTGCGATAGCGATTATTCTTGTACCCTTTTTACGTAAAGATAAGCCCTAATTATGTACTCATATAAAAAGAAAGTAAAGTTTGTCTTACTTGGGCTTTTATGCCTTCTTGCGCTCTACTACTATGAGACGCGAACACACGGCTGGCAAGAAGCTGTACAATACGCCAATACCCACTTGTCCCATAAGGGAACTTTAATGGCTAAGCGCGATGGCTTTATTTACCTAAAGGTAGATGAAAGCTATATCTACACACTCTTTCCCCTACTCCATCTAAAAGAAAAGGGCTTTAAAATACCACCCTATTTTCGAGGACCAAACTCCCCTGGCGCCCATATTAGCGTAATTTATAGCGATGAACACGTAATTCCAAAAGAACTTGGTTCAGTCTTTCATTTTGAACCCGTAAAAATAGAGCTTGTGCATACTTCTAATGCTACGTACGCGATACTACAGGTTCACTCACCGGAACTAGAAGCACTAAGAAGAAAATATGGGCTATCACCAAAGCTACATGGCCATGAGTTTCATATATCTCTTGCTAAAAAATTTGCGAACTAGCCATCACTAGTCAAAGCACAGTATCGTTATAGCGCCCCAAAGAGCTTCGCTCAAGGACGGAGAGTCGAGGGTCACCTTTTCACTTTTTACTTGATATAAAACCAAATTTTATATATAATACTGCCGTTAATAAATAAGAGGCACTTAAATATGCATGTTTCTCCAAATACCCATATTCATGAATTGAAAGGTAATACTTTTGGATCTGAGGTAGAAAGTTATGTTCTTGCTAGAAAACCTTATCCACAGGAACTTATCGACTTTGTATTAGGAATTATCGGCGGTGACACTACATGCATAGACTTAGGCTCAGGTCCCGGAAGAAGCGCACATAGACTAGCCGATAAAGTAAAAAACCTTGTTGCCTTTGACTGGGATGAGGCTATGCTAAGAGAAGCGAAAAAAAATTCTAACCACTCCAATATCACCTATGTGCAAGGTGATGTAAAAGACCTTCCTCCCAATTCTTATGATCATGCAACAGCATTTGAAGCATTTAGCTGGTTTGCAGGACATGTACAAACCATTTTTAACAGCCTTCGCCCTGGTGGTGCATTTGTTGTCGTAGATGCAAGTGGCGGCGGGTTTCAAAGAAAATGCCGTGAGTATTTATCCCAAAGACTTGGCAAAGAAATTAAGCGCCCATCAGTTGCTGATGAAGAAGAGACGTTAAGAAATTCAGGTTTTACAATTACTCGCATTACTGAATTTAAAACAACCGATGTGTTCAACTGGAAAGAGACAAAAGCAAAAATAAAGTCTCATAGCTTTTGGTCAGGGCTCTCAGAATGTGACCAAATAGCAGTATGGAAAGATTTAAAAGCTTTTGTGAAAACCATGATGACAAATAACACCCTAACACTCGAGCAAACCCATAAGTGTATCGTGGCAACTAAACGCTAAATGTCAAGGCCCGGCCTAGGGTGTTGATTTAAGCACTTTTTCAAAAAGTACGATTTGTGCAAAATTTGTCCTTGAGCGAAGCTTTTTGGAGTGACTCACTTTAGTGAGTCTTTTCGTAGGCCGATTTATCGGCCGCACCAAAATAGCGTTATCGTGGTACGGCCGATGAATCGGCCTACGAAGAGACTCGATAAATCGAGTCACTCCAGGGAGCTTCGCTCAAGGACAAATCTTGCGCCATAAAATTTACGTAAAAAAGTGCTTAAATCAACACCCTAGGCCGGCCTCTTTCATCATTACCCCAAAAACGCTTGAATAGCCGAGAGGCTTTCTGGGTGAAAGAGAAGGCCGAGATGGCCTGTGTTAATGACTTTTTGGTGGGCGCTATCTAGGTTGCTTTTATATGGTACAAGGCGATCTTGATTGCCCGTAATGTCACGGGGCTCTTCACAGTGGCTTTTGCTGCAGCTTGAAAAGGGGGCTCCCAGTGTGATGGCACGCCCTATTGTAAAAGGACGGTCCGATCTATGACGTAACTCCTGGATGCAGCCAGATCCCATAGAGTGGCCAATCATATCGACCTTGAAGGTGGAATCATCGCTTCTACCATACTGCGCCTTAATGTGTGCAACTAATTCTATAACCCGGCTGCCAGAAGAAATTGCGGAGTTTGGTCGGAGGTTAAAGCAGTATACGGGACGCTTGTCATGAGAGCATGCAAGAGCATGCAAGAGAGGTAAAAAGGTTCCCTGATGGCTGTAGTTGCCATTTAGCAGTATAACAGGCCGTAAGGCTTTTTGTTCTTCTGAAAGCGTTTGAGGGTTAGCGTTAAAGAGGCGAAATGTATGCATATACACTAGAGGAGATAATAAGGCGCTATCAAGTGCGGGTGAAAACTCATGTACAATCGTCATTCCAGCAAGTTCTACAGGTCTTGAAGATCTTTCTAAGATCGGATCTATTTTATTATGAAATACGCTAAGAACCTTTTGATAGGTTTCTGGGGTTTTATAGCTTTGCCAGATCGCTTTTTCTTGTGAGGTAATAGCCGCAAGGGGTTTTGAGGCTATATAGGATAGGCCAGAACCTGCTTTAGGGCTTATAAGGCCTACCGCTATAGCAAGAAGATGAATAGCCGCGTTTACTGGCTGATACAGAAGGGCCCCAAAAGTAAGGCCAAGAAGCTTTATATGGTCTTTTAGACGATCAGAGTTGTCGTAGCCACCCAAAGTAACAAGGCTTGCCATGCTATAAAAGGCAACTTTTGCTACTTCTTCAACGAGGGTTACCACACGCCAGGAAGCGCGGAATACCCCAGTAAGGGCACAAAAGCCCCCAATAGCGGCTTGGCGGGCCCTGTTCTGCCAAGGCCCTGAGTCATAGTGTCCCTGACTCGCAGTTTTAAAGTACTCTTGATAAGCAATATCTGGTGTAAACATGCTTAAATTCTAGCAAAAGCGACAAATAAAATCAATATTTTTTTAAGCTATCAGAAAGCCGTATTCTTTTGTATTCGTGTTAAAATAAAGACTAACTTTAAATCGTCAAAAGGGGTATAATGAGTCGCTATTTTAATAAAGGGTGCGCGTAATGCAAATAAACAATCATACTTTTAGCTACGCAAATAGTATTGGAACTACACTTGCGCTTCCATTATATAAATTAGTTTCTAATGTTACCACATCCATAAGTGGAAGTCCGTATGAAAATACCGCTAAGAGCATCTCAAAAGTGGTATTACACTGTTTCATAGCCGTAGCATTAGTGGTGCCTGCTGGGGCGGCCTGGTTAGTGGGCAAGGTCTTTATTGCCTGTTCCCAAACAAAGGTAAATTACGAAGCTCTTTCTTTAGCGCCGCCAAACATAAAGATCCCGGAAGAGACTTCTGAGGATAAAAAGAGCAATCTCCTATGGCTATCTGAGGCCTATAACAAGCTGAATATTGACGAGCAGCTAGAAAGCGGAAAGACATCAAAAAAAGATTGCCTTTATCGACTCTGCAACTGGACTGCGACTAAGCATCACAATATCTATCCTGATGATTACGGTAGACGAGAGCGATTTTGCGGCAATCTAGCTATCTATTTACGAGGCATAATAAAAAAGCTCCGGCAAGATGATTTTGATGCAGGCCAAAGAAGAGATTTGCTAGTTCAATTGGCTGAAGCTGCAACCGTTTGCTATCCTACGTGGATGGAAGAGGCGAAGAAAATTTACGACAAGTTGCATAATCAAAGCCAAACACCAGAAGTAAAGCTTTTGCGATATATACAGCAATTTAAAGAAGAGTGTGTGCTTGATTTTTGTCAAAATCAAGTCGGTAGTCAATGGCATGCCTTGAATTTTGTACGAAATGCTGTTGGTGTTGAGCTTGGTCTTGATGTAACTGCAGCAAGTTACGACCCTTACGCTGGAGCTCAGGATCCCGTTTTTGGCAACGGATTAATCAAATGGCTATTCTGGCAAAAATATGAAAATGTAAACCGATTAGTAGCAGCGGTACAGATGATGATTAATTCAGCCGACTTTGATGCTGGCTACCATGATGTGTTAAAAGAGGCAGTTAAAGCAAACGGAATTGCAAAGCCTGAAGACTATGTGACAGAGAACTACTATGACGAAGAGTACAAAATCAATACAGCAGGTGTAAACTTCCTGTTGAGAATCATTGGGGTTTTAAAATAAATCACAAAAGGAACCGGGGTCGGCCCCATTAATCTGAGGATACCTAAAAGAGAGCCATAATAATTTTCTTCTGGGTCTCTAAAGAAGGCAAGCAGGTACCGGTTTTAATAAGAGTCTTTTCTAAATCTGCCAGGCCAGTTAACGTACGGCCTATCATATATAAAGCACCGCTCACTTCATTTTGAGTCTTTTCATCCCAGCCTTCATCTAGTATCGGACTACACCCTTCGTAAGTCTCCCTATCTTCCGAAATATGCATATCTCGCATGGCAAGCCCAAAACACTCTTCGTCAATAGAGCAATGATCGCACGCAACCTCTAGTGCCGCAGGTAATTTCCATCCTTGAAACCTTTCTTTTAGCACTTCAACGTATGGCTCTACAAAAGATTCTATAACAGATTGTTGTGCTTTAGTTATTTCGTTGCCTATCTTTAAAGCATTCGATAAGGATTGTTCAAGCCCCCTTAAAGGAGTTTCTATGTCCGCCCTAAGCGCATCTTCTATAATCCTTTCTTTAAATAGGCGATTGATAGCCTCTCGAGTTTGAGAGCCCTCTATTTGAATAAACTCAATAGCTTCCAAGATCACTCTGCCATCGCCTTGGTAGGGAATCAACAAAGGGATTAAATCTTTAAAAAATCTGCCTGCAAAGGCATTATTAAACTCTTTTTTGGAATCATGAAGCGCTATCCTCAAAAAGCTACGATTTGGGACATAGTTATTGCAGTCAATAAGCAGTTCCTTTACGTATTCGTTGTTAGGAACAGCTACACTATATCGTAATGAATGACAAGACATACTTTAATAACACTCAGCTATGGTTTACTAACATTATATCAAAAATAGTCAGTTTTTATCAATTAAATATTTGGCGACGGATGGGGCCAAGGAATAGGAAGTTCAAGCCACCCTACTCTTTTTTCCCGAAGAAAAACAGCAG
>JAYRNE010000208.1:0-2366 GCA_041912355.1 Chlamydiales bacterium | reverse complement strand
GTGCCTGTGGCTTTTTGTGAAATTAAAACTAGAATTTTATTTGACCGCAAAAGCGTTATCCACTCGGGCCCGGGCCCGCAGCGTTATTGCCGGTGCAGCTCACTAATTAATAGCCTCTTGCCCTTTTTGTCCTTTTTTAGCCTTGGCAATAATTGCCCGGGTATGTAAGGTGGCGAAAAAGGCTACCTACACCCGTTGTCAAGTAGCCATGGGAACTTTTTATCATAATAGCTAGGAGATATAATGGAAAATGATGTTCATAAGCGAATTAAGAAACTCTTAGCTAAGGAGTATGCTGGATTCGTCTTAATAACCTGTAAAAACCCTGCCAAGAACGGGCAGATGCAGGTTGAAATGAGCTACGAGGGCGATCCAGTTCTTGCAGCATATCTTCTAGATGGTGCACAAGGCCATCTAGATGAAGAAGAAAAGGGAGTAGGCATGGAGCTTCTTTCGTGAAGTCTCTAGATGCTATAATTTCTTCAAGCCGCGAGCCCCTTAGCTTTAGGAGCCAGCTTATTTCTAAAGAACTTATAGAAACAATAGTGGAGTCGTCACGGCGACTCCATTTTGCTTTTTATCTCCAACCCACCCAGTACTATATTGTAACAGATGAATCAGTAAAGGAGGCTGTATATAAAGCCTGCTTTAAACAGCCCATTGTTAAACAAGCCCCCGTAATTGTTGTCTTTACAGGCGATAGATTCGCCCATAATAACCAGGAATACCTCCTAGATAGCGCTCTAGAAGCCAATGAGTTAACCGTAGAAGAAGCTGAAAGCGCCCGAACAGCTGCCCAGCTACACTTTGATGTAAGCCCTTTAGGCATAGGCTGGCTTGGCAAGCTCATCGGCGCACCGCTAATGAGACTATTTACGACAATGCCCCAATTGCCAGCGATCCATAAACGTGAATTTCTGACTCGCCAGGTGATGCGATCTGTGATGAGCTTTTTTTATATGGCAGAATCTCACGGCCTAAATGCAAAAATAGTTGAATCTTATGATGAATGGCGTGTTAAATGGGCGTTAAATATTCCCTGGCATCAGATTGTGGTTTCTGTCATGCTAGTAGGATATGCAGATGAAACAAAAAAAATCCCAAGCGCTTTAGCTCTTGAAGAAGTACTGCATTGGAACAAAACCACCTAACATGATATAAGAGTGGATTGTATGAAGACAGCTACACTATCACGCTTTAAAACAGTATATTCAGTTGCCGAGCACCTTATCGGCCCTCTTCTTGTATTCATTATCTGCTATGCGCACCACCTCTACTTTGCTGAAGACTTTGTATCAAGCTTCTTTGCAGCATTTTGCCTTTTAAGCCTACTTGTAGTGATGGCTATGGAGCAAACAGGGATACTGCTTGGCCTCGCCATACAGCTTGCCTTTTTAGGGTGGGTGGCACAAGCTGAGCCATTTAGCCTGCTAGAACAGATCCTCTTTTCATCGAGCATAAGCCTAGCGCTCGTTGCCTCATATTTTAACAAAGACCCGCAGCCAGTAGCTGAACAAATTATTGATAGTAAAGCACTTACTGAACAAAAAGAAAAACTCTGGCAAGAGCTTTTTGATGCACGCCAAGAAATAAAGGTCCTCTACCAGCAAAAAGAAGAAATTCAAGCTCAGGTGCAAGAAAAAATCACTGAAGCGCTGCACGAGAAGGAAGAAAAGATCCTCTTCCTTCAGCATCATCTAGAAGCTGCCCTCGTAGAAAAGTCCCATTTTGTTGAAGATAGAGCAACCTGCGAAGCCGACATAAAAAAACTTGGCAACCACATGCACGAAATGGCCCTTTACCAAGAGACGCTCCGCCAGGAGATACTGCGTCTTGAGGAGCTTAACAAAAAAGGGAAAGAGAAAAAGCCTGCCAAAGAAACAGCTCTCCAAGAAGCTAAACAAGCATCGACACCTCCAAGCCAGTATGAATCTCTCTACCAGCAGCTTAAAGTGCAATTTGAAGAAAAGCAAAAGGTGCTGGATGATACCCGCAAAGAGCTTTTTACCACTCAAACAGAGCTTGAAACCCTAAAGCGCGCCCAAGAAGAATCCCTAGAAGCGACACCCGAAGAAAAGCACCTCATGCAGGAGCTAGAAGCTCTCCAAACAAAACTCGAAGCCGAAACTAAGGCCCACGACGAGCAGTTGTTAGGGTACGAAGAGGTTATTCAAGGCCTCCTCAACCAACTCCAAGAAGCTAAAAAATAGCCGAAGTCTTTTGGAGTGCGGGGCAGTAATGCACCGCTTTTATTTTGGCCGTAGACCATAACATCGATATGATCCGATAACTCAATAACCCTCACACTATGTCACAAACATATTGGCATAAATCACGTACATAATTTTAGGCTTTAAATGTACTTT
>JAYRNE010000207.1:0-8385 GCA_041912355.1 Chlamydiales bacterium | reverse complement strand
GTGGAAATGGCCCTTCCTTCACTTGAAGGACTTATCTATGTTCGCCATAGACCCTTAAAAAAAGATACCCCTTGGAACCCTCTTGTTATAAAAGGCGCCTCAACACATAAGATGCTTTTTAACGCGCTTCAACATCTCGGGGACGATTTACGCATCACCTTGCCACCAGACGAAAACCCTCTAAATCCTGAGAAAGAATTTATTCAGGCCTTTTACCCCTACACGCTTTGTAATACTCCTCAAAATTTTAGCCCTACCGAAATGTTGTCAGAGTTTTGCGCCCTCTTTAATACACTTCATGCCATACACGGCCATGGGTTTATCCATCGCGACATCAAACCCACAAACATCCTTTTAGACTTTGAAAGTCGCATGTTCATAAATGACTTTGACCACACAGGGCACAACTTCCACGGCACAGTTACAGAATATGAATATTGGGATAAGGCCACACAGGCAGGGCTTCATAACCCCTACGCTGATGTTGTTGGAGGCATAGTTACCATGCTGCATGCACTCTTCCCCAAAACCTATTACAACCTAAATTTCCGCGAGGAAACCACGCATAAATCATGTAAAGTTGATGACGCTGCAACAATAGCAGCAAAACTTTTGGAGGTAGATGAGGGGCCCCATAAAGAGCTTTACACTCGCGTAATTGAGCTTGCCTGCAAGGTATTTCAGGCAGAAGATCGCGTCTTTTCGGCTATTACCTCATCCATAATTTACTCTTTCATGAAAAACGCCTTGCCGGAAGAGGCACCAAAAGATTGCTTTTGCCTTAAGGCTGCAAAAAAGGGGCTCAGGCTTTACATCATAAAAAGATTTTCTGATCCATCTCTAACCATAAGCTCTCACCTGACAAATAATGGCCACCCCCTCTCTTTAGAAAATATAAAAATAGTAATTAATTTTCTTTCAGCTAAGCAGCGTGATAAAAAGATAGAAGAGCTCTGCCCACTTGAAATACTGCTCGAAAACTACTACAACACCCTTTCAAAACCTGAACAGACAAAGCTACTTGATATTATCTACGACCATGATGTCCTTGAAATGCTTTTGTATGACGATCATACCACGGCTCAGCTTGATCTTAAATCTGCAACTGAAGATCTATTCTTACAGCTTAGTTCCGAAGAGGCCCAAGAGAGGGAAAAAGGCTATAATGCAATTTTCAAGATCGGCTCTTCTGCACAAGAAATACAAGCTGCAATTGGGGAAATCCTTGGTCTTCACTTACCTCCCAATGAGACCAAATAATTTTCCCCCTTTATATATAGACCTCTTGAAGATCCGATAGCAAGAGGCGCCTAAGAAATCCAGAAGCATTTTATTTTGCTCCTACACTATACTAGCTCCTCTAACATAATAATAGGATGCAATATGAACATTAACTTTGAGTCTATTAGAGCGGAGCTAGCATCTAGCGGTTTTAACAATTTGCCAAAACCAGCTGTCAACGCGTGCAAGCTTTCGGCTGAAGAGTATGCAAAAATATATCAAATGCTTTCTCATAGCGACCAAAATACCTTTCGTAGCGCCTGGCTTAATGCAAGCGAAGAGATAAGACTCATCTATGATTTTAAACAAAAATGGGATAGCGGAGAACTTACCAATGAGCCAACCACGCTCATCAACCATTTATACAGTTTAGCTATCCAAAATCTCAAAATAGTACGCCTCTATCAACTCTCAGCGAGCTATTTTGACCTTACGAAAATGGCAAAATTTTCAAAAATTTCCCACGATGAAAGATGGGATGTAATAGCCATGGTAGAGTCTGTAGCGGACGAACTTCCAGCCGCTACTCAAAAAGAAGAGCTCTTTCATATTCTCAGAAAATTAGCTCCAGAGGAGCGTAGAAATACACTTAGATCCGCCATTAACCTCGCACAAATATGTTATGATGAACGGAATGTGGTTGAGCTACTACAGGTACTAAAAATGCCAGCTGTAATGCGAGTAGGACACCTAAAGCAGGTTGATAAAATTTTAAATCTTCTTCATGATATTGGTGACCAACGCAGCCTGTTACATGAAATACATGCCAACATGCAGAGAGTTATTGGCCCTGTTCAGCCCTTTTTACGTGATTCCTTTGCTTTTAGCTTTGAAGAATTACTGCAGCTTCTTCATGTGGTAAATAATTTTCTCAACCACCCAGCATCACTTCAGGCAGCTGAACTACTCGTCGCCCGCTGTCAGGATGGCACACGTGTCGCAGCGATCATACAAGATGTAGCTAAATTGCGATTTTTTCAGAGGGATGCAACTGTTCAGCAAGCGCTAAATCAGCTACCAGAACAGTGTAGTAGTGAACAAGTGCATCAAGTATTACTTGACTGCACGCCGGAGCGCCCTCCTACGCAAATACAGTTTGTGGTTCCACCAAATAATCACTTTATAAGGATGATTGAAGCACTCGCCATTATGCGATTAGCTCATGGCGCTGAACCAGAAGTTGATTTTGAAGTGGCACGCGAAGATTTTGTAAACTGCCCAACAAAGGTATTACGCAACCTTGTAGACTTTTTTGAAGATACACACTGCTCCTCATTTACTGTCCGTTTTCTGAACGAAGATGCTGTAGATCAAGGAGGGCCTGCAAGGGATTTTCTGCACAACCTAGTAGCAGCAGTCTGCAAGGAACTTCGCTTTGAAACTCTTGCTAACGGCCTATTTCGCCCCAAAGAGAGCAATATAAGAGAAAACGCCCAAAGCTATAGCGACATTGCACAGGTATTTATGTTTTGCCTACATAGCAATGCAAATTACCGTATTGGCATGCAGCTTGATAAAAGCGTCTTTACTGCCCTTGCACTTTTAGAGCAACGACACCTTGAATTGGACATAACAAAACTTGGAGAAGATGAAGAGGTATTTCAAGCCTTTTTCCCCATCTACAAAGCTATGAAGGCACATAATGAGGATGATAGAGTTGCCCTTGCTCGCATGGAGGAATCATTAGACGATCCTGACACTAAAGCTGTCCTTGTAGAAGCGATGCAACTGCTTATTACCCCCTGCATGGCCTTTTGGTCAAGTATGAGATCCTCACACTACCAGGTGGCTCTTGATGGCCTATCTGCTGATGATTTTGAAAAGCTCATCCAAGGAACCGTCAATGCAGAGGCAATTATCAACCAGGTGCGATTTGGCCACGGGATTACAGAGGAGATGCAAGGCTGGATTAAGAAGTGGATAGAGTCCCTTGACCAGGACCTTCCCAAAATGAAAAAATTTCTTGCCGTTCTAACAGGAGCACCAGGCCTTGGCCCTAAACCAATACTGATAGATCGCGCAGATGATGTAACAGCTGTAAACACCTGCGATCAGATGCTACGACTACCTGCTTTAGAAACCGAACAAGAAGTTATAGACGAACTTGATAAAGCTATTGAAGAGCTCCACCTCTTTACTGCGCCATAAAACAGGGCGCAGTAAAGCGCCCTTTCAACAAAAAATTTTGCAAGCAATAAAAGCCCACCATCCTCTACTATTTCCCTCAAACAAAGAGGCACTATGGAATACGCATTTTTAGGAAGGTCTGGGCTTGAAATTTCGCGCCTCACATTTGGTACGATGACTTTTGGTGGGGGTGAATGGTACAAACATTCTGGCAACCAGCAAGTAGAAGAGGCATCAAAGCTTGTTGACATATGTCTAGATGCAGGCATTAACTCATTTGACACGGCCGATGGCTATTCTAGGGGCGTCTCTGAAGAGGTTTTGGGTAAGGCTATCAGCAACAAGCGGCGCGAAGATATTATCATCTCGACAAAAGTCTTCTATCCTATGGGTAGTGGTAAGCACGATCTTGGCCTATCAAGGCGCCACATCATTCAGGCCTGTGAAGCAAGCCTAAAAAGGCTAGGCACCGACTATATCGACTTATACCAGCTACATGAGCATGATGGCTACACCCCGCTTGAAGAATCACTAGCTGCCTTAGAGACCCTTGTACAGCAGGGAAAGGTCTGCTATGTAGGCTGCTCTAACTTTTCTGGCTGGCACCTTATGAAGGCGCTTGCCATTCAGGACAAGCGTAACTACCAGCCGATGATCTCACAGCAGGTGTACTATTCACTTGCCGCTCGCGAACTTGAAGATGAGCTTGTACCGCTAAGCCTAGACCAAAATATAGGCATGCTCATCTGGAGCCCCCTCTCTTTTGGCCTACTCTCTGGAAAGTATAGACGTGACTGCCCAAAGCCTGCCAACACGCGCCTTGCCCACTGGGAGACGCCTGGCGAGGTAGACTATGATAAGCTCTATAGCATTGTCGACGAGCTTGAAGCTATTGCCAAAGAGCGAAATAAAACAATACCACAAGTAGCCATCAACTGGCTTCTGCAAAGGCCTTCTGTAACAAGCGTAATCATTGGCGCCCGCAATGAGGCACAGCTTAAAGAAAACCTCGGCGCCGTCGACTGGAGCCTAACAGAAGAAGAGATGAAGCGCCTTAATAACGTAAGCGCCCGCATAAAGCCCTACCCCTACTGGCACCAGCTTCTCTGGAGCGAAGATCGCAATATAGATGTAGCAAATCAACCTGCAAGGAAGAAATAGTCTATCTTACGTTCAGAAGCACGCTAGACCCAGGCTGTCAAAAAGTCTAAAGTTACAAGATAAATATGAGCGGCGACAGCCGATCCTAATTATCTTGTTTTTTATTATCGTTCATATCGTTATATCGTTCTCATCGTTGAAACAGCCACAAGCTTGTAGTAAATCTCAACGATAGAAACGATAGAAACGATATAACGATATGAACGATGACAAAAAAGGCTTCGATCGCGCCTACCTATTTTCCTGCAATGAACCAGTTATGGTTTCAGCCAAAAGCTTTCTTTCTCAGCTTATTTAAATGGCGTGGCGAGCCCTAATCTTTGTTTGCAAAAGCATTAATTGGGCCCACTTAACAAAGAAAGCCCTGAAACTTAAGAATGGCTGCTATCTTGAAAAATCTGTACTTGTAAATTAACTATAAGTTGTATAAAATAAATAAGTTACATCACTTATGGCAACTATACACGAACATTATTATACCCTCGAGCAGCTATTTGTTACAGAAACTGTAACAACGCCGCTTATTGAAGCTGTACTTCAAAAAAATGCTGCCAAAATTAGGGAGCTCCTTGCGCAAAACCCCGAGTTATCGGCCGCAGATACTAATGGCAACACTGCCCTTCATCACGCCACATTAAGCGAAAATATTGATTGCCTTAAGCTGCTTACTGGAGCCTATAAAGCTCAAGGGTTATCTGTTGACATTCTTAATTATGAAGGCGAGACTCCATTACAGATTGCAGTTACAAAAAAAGACCCCGCCTCCGTAAAAGAACTTCTTACAGCTGGTGCCGAATTAGAATATAAGGTCATGCAAACCGTCATTAAAGAAAAGCTCAGAGATATCTTACAAGTAATGATTACGGCACTTGTCGAAAGAAAACAAAGCGTTGATCTGCAGAATAAAGAGGGCAAATCACTCCTTATGTGTGCTGCTAAATTAAATAGAGTAGCGGAAGCTACCCTTCTATTACAAGCAAATGCCTCTTGCACTCTTGCGGACGATAAAGGAAATACCGCCCTTCACTATGCTGCTGATTGCGCAAGCCCAGAAATGGCAGATTTACTTATCGGGCATGGAGCAAGCCTTACAGCACTCGACAAGTACGGACATACCCCACATCTCCATGCAAAAAGTGAAAATAACGAAAAGTTTTATCGGCATATAAAGGGGCGTGATGCAAAAGCTGATAGCTATTCTAAAGAATACTACAGAAGAATACGCCTTGCACACATCTGCAAAATTCCCGGAACGACCACACTGCCAGATCCTATCGAATCTAGAATTACAGTGAGCTTAGAAGGCTGGTACGCCGCAGACTTTTGGAAGGTCATCCATAAGCGACTACAAAGCTTTTTTTCACAATGTAAAGAAGTACCTCCTGGAATTAACGCGGAAGAAGTAGTAGAGGCATGTCGCTTCACGATGCAAACACGCTCTTGGGATAAAAAATCGCAATTTGAGCGTTATCAGCAAAATAAACCAGTATGTCTAAATACTGGATACGAAGAACACCACAGCACAGTCTTACTATGGAACAACCTATTTATTATTTCTGATAAGGCAAAACAAGAGGGCTGGACACTACCTCTTGCTGTAGAGATAGATAGGGACAAAGTAAAAGAAGAATTTCTCAGCAAAATTATACACCTAAAAGATCTACCTCCTGATGACTATATCCATTTTTTTAAGTACGTACTCCCCTCTTATAAGACAAAGCAGCCAGAATGCCCTCTTATAGGACGTTTAAACAAGATACTTACACTCCCACCACTTGTAACAGAGACATGCACCTGGGATAACACGGAAGCCTCCATTTTCGCCCTCTTTATCCTACAGATGGTGAGCCATAACGACTCCAGCGTGCAAGAGGCAAGAAAGTCTGATGAAGAGTTACAGAGCGAGGCGTTAGCCTTTTTTAAAGAATGGCAGACCTTTGTCGCCACCTATGAAAAACAAAAATACCTCAAGCGCATCAAAAGCCTAGATCTATCCATGATTGACAGTGAATTTCTTCAGAAGGTGTTGCATCTATAAGTTATAGAGCCCTTTTATTAACACTTTTAAATTCCCTTTATACTCATAATATGCTATATTTGTAGCATAATATGGAATAAATAATATGTCTTTATATAGTTCTTCCGGAATTTATAATTCAAACACATGCGCTAAATGTAATAGTGATACAAAAAACGACCCTCATAGACACAGACAGATTGAGTGCGGCCACGTATTTCACGATAGGTGCTGGCAAGGCATATGCCAGCCTTGCAGAAAACTGCGCGCCGAACAAATTTCAAGAGAAAACTGGACATCAGTCGGCATAACTATTCTTATTGCTTGCACACTCTCGCTTTTTGTTTCCTTAAAAAAATAGCTAGGCCTTAGCGAGCGTACGCCCAAGGGTAAGCACGTCATTCTTATGTGCTTGAACAAATTGTGCCGTATAGGATGCTTTGTCTTTTTTTTCATCTTCACTAAAATTTACAGCATTTTGAAATGCCTTACTAAGTTCTAGTAGCTGATTACTGCCTTGGCCTTTTTTCAATATTTCATTGGTAATTAGAGGGTTAAGAAGCCTTAAAAACACAATATTTACTACCATTTGCTCAGGGTTAAGTCCAGAGGCTTTACACTTATCGTAAAGGGCGCTCAAAAATTTTTGGACGTCAGATTTATCCTCACAAGCAAGTTGCAAGTCACGAACGACCCCGCCCCATGCTTGGTTAAGTAAATTAACAGGGACGGTTCCCTGTTTTTTAGTCTCTTGTTGAGTTTCGTTCCCAGCAACCTCCCTCATCTGTGCTGCAGCTTGTGCAATCTTTAATAAATCTTTAAACCCACGTGATTCCTGAAAATCACGCTGCAGATGAAGAGAGAGAAACATTTTTATTAACAGGCTGTAATCATCATTTCCACGAAATGCAGTCTCCTTATTTCCCGTTTCATAGGCTTCTGTTTGCTCAATAACTAAAGCGAGCGTACCATCAGGCCCCAGTTTATCAAAAAACACCTTCAAAAACCCTATCTTTTCGGGTTGAGAGAGCTTGGCATATGAATCCTTCGAATCTATTCCGGCATCATACATTTTCCGCAATTGAGCAAGGTCCATTTTTTCATACTTTATGCACGCTCGAGCAGTCGCTACAGCATTAGGTAAGGTCACTGATTTCTTTTGCTTTTCCAACCCTTCTTTAAGACCCTTTAGCTGCTCTTTCATTTTAGGATCAAGTTGGGAACCTTCCTCAGACCACTTTTCGATAAAATCATAAAAGCCAATAAGCGCCTTGGCATCTTCAAGTGTGCCATGTGGGTCATTACTAAATTCATTAAAGGCCTTAACTAGAAAAGCAAGTATAGTTTCAGGCTTATCAGAATCAGCCTCCTTCCCTTGCACCTTGCCTAAAAGCTTGCCGACAATAGTAGCGGATGTTGGGCTAATTGACTTTGTGACCAAATGTTCTTCGCCAGTCGACGCTTTTTGGATACTAAGGAGAAATGGAGCGCCCCCTTTTTTCTCAACCACTGCTTCTAATGCATCAGCTGTTAGTGATCGAGGATCATTAATCAACCTGTTAGAGCTAAACCCTTTAACCACCTTTCGTGGTTTATCTTTCGAAGCTATGTCGGCACTATTCCCACTATCGCCTAGTATACGATGCGATACCTTATCAGATTTTTGAGAAGTAGTAAGTTCCGGCCTTTTCCATTTAACAGGATGCACTTTAGGAGATGACCCAGTTTGTGAAACGTCTGCAGGCTGATCACTATCTCGCCCTGGACTAACAGGAATGCCACTAGCCATAAATATACCC
>JAYRNE010000206.1:0-2703 GCA_041912355.1 Chlamydiales bacterium | reverse complement strand
GTATCAGGATCAGGGGTTACACCGTAATTATTATGTATTGTAATATGAGGGGGCCGTCCTACGTGCATTTTTACGTTTACTTTATAATCTGGCACTCTAGCGAGAAGGTCTTTAAATAAGATGGCTTGCTTAGCGAGAATTTCTTGCGGAGTTATGATGGGAGGTAAAGTAGCGATTACTATTTCTAAAGGCGGGTGGGTCGGCTTTCGCGGAGAGAGTACTTCAACCGAAAGGCTTCTTAAAGGAGGTACAGTGGGTAGAGTTCTTGAATGAGTCGGATCCGAAATTTCCTGTTCTCGCTCATCAGAAACCTTGAGTGGATATGAGTCTTCATCGCCAGAGTCCAAAGATGCTGTTGCGCTAGATGATGTTCTTAATACTTGCATATACTATATATTACGTCTTTAAAAGGGTAAATAGTATACAGAAGTAGCTCTTAAAGAAAAAGAACCTTTTGCAGAATAGTGCAAAAGGCTCTTTTTAATATAAAGGCTTTTAGAATGATGTATTATTCACAAGCACGTTGTTTGTGCCATCATCTTCAATATTCATAACCGCATTTGAGAATACCTGGTTATTCTGAATGAGGTTATAAGATGAATCACCAGTAATGCCAATGCCTGTTCCTGTTGGCGTATCACTTTCAATAATGGCAAAGCCATTCATTGTTACAACGTTGTTAAGGCAGGCGTTATTTGCGCTTTCTTCGCCAATAAAGATGCCGTTTGTGCCGTTGTTTGATACTGTGCAGTTTGTTACAACACCTGCCTGTGTGCCAGCTAGAAATATGCCATTTTTAAGGGCATTAGAGGCTAAGCAATTATCAATTACAATGTTTAAGCTGCCGCTATCTGGATAGAATCCATTCATCGCAGGGCCTTCACAGATGGTGTTTCGTATTGTAACGCTGCTTCCCGTCTGAATGCCAGTGCCATCGCCAATGTGAATGGCTGAACGATCAGCTTCTGGGTTTGACCCTCTGTTATCGATATCGATGACAGAGCTATCAACAAGCACCCCTGAGACGTTTGTTAAAGCAAGGCCTTCTGGGTTACTATTTCCGCCTACTCTATTTATGATTGTGCACTCTTGGAAGATCACATCGCTTGCGACTTGGCCATTTACATCGCCAAACTGTACGAGGTTTGATTTATAAGGATCACCGCCTACGTTAGTGAAGGAGCAGTCATCTACCATCATGCCAGTTACTTGCTGAACGAGGAGGTTTGTAAACTGGGCATTTGGAAAGTCGCAGTTTACAAGTCTGCAGTCGCGGTTTGCTCCTGTAAAGAGAGCGCCATTTTTTAAGCTGCCAGGAAAGTCGCATGAATCAAAGAGTACATCTACCGATGCTACGACGTTAGCACCAGCATTTACAGCATTTAAAAATTGGCTCTGAAAGACTGAAACGTCTGATGAATTTTTAATCAAGATGCCGTTATAGTTATTCTCGGTCATTACATGTTTTATGATAACATCATTAGAGTTCTCTACTTCAATGCCATTTCCAGCTTGTGTGTATTCGCATGTGTTTATAATTTTATCTGCTTCGATAACAACTTCAGATGCGTTGCAAACTTTAATTCCGTTTGCAGTGCAGTGGCCAAGGCGTATGGAAGAATTTCTTAAGTTGAGTTTTACATTGTCAGCGGCGATTGTGATGGCGCTACCAATATTATTGTAGTGGATACTTTGCTTGAGTACATACTCTCCAGATTTATGGATGACTAATGGAATATCCTCTTGGCATATAACATACACCGGAAGTGAGTCCGACTTCTTTAATGAATGTGAGTGATGCGAATGATGTGACTTTGCATGGGCGTATGAGCCAACAGACAGGCTAAGTAGCAACATGGACGAAAACAAACGTGAACATTTCATGCTTTACCTCCTAGTAAAAAATTCACGGCTTACTCATAATTTACATCAGAATTTTATGCAACCAAAATAGTAAAAAAACGAATAGGTTTACAAAATGCCCTTTACACTACCCCTGGGAGCTAAAGCTCCAAAATTTTCTCTGCCAGCAACAGATGGAAATACCTACACACTTGAAAGTTTTTCAACTTCTCCCACACTTGTGATTTTCTTTACCTGCAACCACTGCCCCTACGTTATAGGCTCAGATGAGGTGACAAGAAAAACAGCACTTGCCTTTCAGGATAAGGGAGTGAGGTTTGTTGCGATAAACTCTAATAGCAAAGAGACCTATCCCACAGACTCTTTTGAGCATATGATAGAGCGCCAAAATGAGCAAAAGTTTCCTTGGGTTTACCTGTATGACGAAAGCCAGGCAGTGGCTTTAAGCTACGGGGCTCTACGAACACCCCATTTTTACGTATTCGATAAAGAGCGCAAGCTTGTGTACTGTGGAAGAGGAGTAGACACACCGCGCGATGCTTCAAAGATGAGCGTTAATGATTTAGAAAATGCACTCTTAGAGCATGTAGCAAATAAGCCAATTACAAAACCACTTACAAATCCCATTGGCTGCAACGTTAAGTGGAAGCATCATGATAGTCACTGGATGCCGCCTGAAGCGTGCGATCTTGTATAAAACTCTTAAGAACTGCCATTACTCTATGGGCCACAATCGGCACGCAGAATAAACCGTCGGGCACGGGCACGGGCCCGGGCTCGGGCACGAAAGCAGGAAGGTAAAGGGGTTACACGTGGCTTTAACCAAAAAAATCATTTTAT
>JAYRNE010000205.1:0-3718 GCA_041912355.1 Chlamydiales bacterium | reverse complement strand
AGTAAAGCGCGAATACTATGTGCTTGAAAATGAGTACGTGCAGCTTGTCTTTTCTAATGTTGGTGGCTCTTTAGTTGAAATTAACCTGCCCTTCAAGTCAAAAACCAACCCAAAAAGCGCCGTTCTTCCTATAGAAATAGACCGCGAAATGCTTGAAAAAAGCCCGGAAAATGCCCATTTTCCCCTCTATGAAGCAAAGAGTGCAAAAGGTAATGTTACGCCAAAGCTTGGTGGCTACTATCCCCTCATAAGACGCGACATCGTTGGCCCAACTAGCTTTTTAGTACCCCCAAAGCTCTATAGCCTAAACGTCGTTTCAGAATACCCTGAAGTTGCAACTCTTCCCTACACAGTAAAAAGCTTTAGCGATAAAGAGCTTGTACTAGAAGCCTCCCAGCCTCATAGACGAATCACGAAACGCTTCTATTTTCCAAATGAAGATATACCCTACCTTTTTGGACTTGATGTAAAGGTAGAAGGCGATGCTCGCGGCCTATGGCTTACATCTGGAGTGCCAGAAATTGAGTGGCAGTCAGGAGCTTCTGGCTCAGTGATCAAATACCGCATCACAAAGGGCAAGGGCAATGATGTTCTTAAAGTAGACCTTCCAAGCGCGACCTACACTAACACGACGAGCCTTCCAGACTGGGTAAGTAACTCTAATGGCTTCTTTGGCCTTATCCTTGACCAAGAAAAGGGACGTGAAACAGGCTTTCGCGTCGATAAAATCTCTGGAAAAGAAGATCCTTCAAGGCTTGAACTTATAGACCCTGAATACGCACGCTACAGCCAAGAAGAGACTCCTGGCTACAACGTACTCATGCCCCTAAAGGCAGAAACTGGCCTTCAGGTTTTTGCAGGGCCTTACGGCGAAAAGGTGCTTAGTGCAGTCGATGAATACAACCAAAAGCGTGGGACAACAACAGACTTTTTAGCCTGCCAAACCTACTTTGGCTGGTTTTCATTTATTTCAGAGCCCTTTGCAAAGCTACTCTTTTTCTTTATGAAGCTCTGCTACAGCGTAACAAGCTCTTGGCCATTGTCAATTGTCTTTGTTACGATACTCTTAAGGCTCCTTCTTTACCCCCTCAATACCTGGTCGATAAAGTCTATGAAGGGCATGCAGGAGCTTAGCCCACAGATTAAGGCAATCCAGGAAAAGTACAAGAAAGACCCCCAAAAAGCGCAGCTTGAAATTATATCGCTTTACCGCGCAAAAGGGGTAAACCCAATTTCAGGATGTTTGCCGCTTATATTGCAGCTTCCATTCTTAATTGGAATGTTTGACCTCTTAAAGACCACCTTTGAGCTAAGAGGCGTTGTCTTTATCCCTGGCTGGATCGACAACCTCACCTCTCCTGATGTACTCTTTACATGGAGCTATCACCTGCCTATTATCGGCAACGAGTTTCACCTCTTGCCAATACTCTTAGGAGGCATTATGTACGTGCAACAAAACGTCATGACGAACCTTCCTAAGGATCCATCAACATGGACAGAGCAGCAGCGTCAGCAACGCATGATGGGTAACATCATGACTGTAGTAATGACCGTGGCATTTTATAACTTCCCATCAGGCCTTAACATCTACTGGATCTCTTCGATGCTCCTTGGCATACTCCAGCAGTGGTGGACAACAAAGCGCATTGATACTGAAGTTAAAAAATCTAGCCTTGAAATAGAAGTTAAGCCTACAAATAAAAAGCTTCCTAAAAAAGGCTAAGGATGGCTCATGCAGGCGTGGCAACAGTTTATTGCACAAAGAGAACAGGAGTTAGGCGTCGAGACTGCTCGACGCTGGCTACGTTCTCTCAAGGTGCTTAACTTTGACGCCTGCAACCTCTACCTAGAGGCTAATGACTCCTTTCAGGTGATGTGGTTTGACGAACACATCCGTCCAAAACTTCACGAGCTTGTCAATAACAACCAAAAGCCCATTAAGGTCCACCTATCGCTTCCTGAGCTTGTTCCAACAGCTCCAAGATCGCGTAAAAGTAAAAAAGATCAAAGCACTACTATATCAAGCTCGTTTCAGATATTCTTTGAAGAGCTTGACCCCTCATGTGGCCTAGAGGACTTTCTTGTTAGTGAGGAAAACAAAGTAGCCTACGGCGTACTTGAAGAGCTTGCAACAAGGTATGTCAGCGCGAAAGTACAGGCCATGTCCTCTTTTTCTTCTACCACGCCTGAAAAAGAACGGTGCATGTTTAATCCCATTTACCTCTATGGCCCTTCAGGTTCAGGCAAAACCCACCTTTTGATGGCTATCACTGAAAAGCTTGCCCGAGTTGGCTATAAAGCAATATATGCCCGCTCAGAACTTTTTACAGAGCACGTTGTAAAGGCCATTCGAATTGGCGAGATGGCAAACTTTCGTAGCACCTATAGAAATGCTGATGTGCTTCTTATTGACGACGTACAGGTTTTTGGCCGTAAAAACGCCACGCAGGAAGAGTTTTTCCACACCTTTAACACCCTACACACCGAGGGCAAGCAGATTATCCTTTCGGCAAATGTAGCGCCCCAGCAGCTGCAGTTTATAGAGCCAAGGCTTATCTCGCGCTTTGAATGGGGTATAGCCTTACCACTTGAAGCCCCTCACAAAAAAGATATCGCCAAGATACTTGAGCAAAAGGCTGAACACTATAAGTACCCGATAAGTGCCCGAACTATAGAATTTTTACGAGACACCTTTGCAACAAACCCAAAGTCTGCTGTTAAAGCACTAGAAGCCCTGATGCTGCGATCACACCTTAATAAAAGTGGCCAAAAGACCCACCTTCCCCTAAACACCGTTAAAGAGTTACTTGCTGACTTAATAGACGATGAAAAGGCAAAGGCAATGACCTTTGAGCGCATATTAGCTACGGTTTCTGATTACTACTCTTTATCACCTGATGAGCTTATAGGTAAATCTCAGTCGCGAAATGCTCTCTTGCCAAGACAACTTGCCATGTACCTCTCGCGAACATTACTAAAGGCCCCCTACATGCAAATAGGCGACATCTTCCAGCGCGACCACTCCACAGTAATGTCTGCTATACGCCAAGCTGAAAAGCAGATGAACACTCCAGGAAGCGACATGGCCCAAGGCTATAACGCCATCCAGCAAAAACTAGCCTTAAAAAGTGTCTAGTCTGACCTCGGCATGAGCAAGGTTATCATACCGTTTAGAGTAGACATCAGTCACTGGAACACCTTTTGCAAGTTCAGTTGTCCAATTTTCTGATGTGAGCGTCTTTATAGGAATTTCTATAATACGTTTTACCATCTTGTGCTCGTACATCTTGGTATTTGGAGCCGATAGCGAAAAAACACATTTCATAGTAATCACAACCTTATCCTTACCCTCTACATCGACATCCCATTTGAGCATGCCCCCTTTCCAAATAACAGGCACCTCTTCTTTAGTAGCAGGGTCAACAACAGTTTGAGGTCCATCGTGAGTTAATTTCTCTAGCACCTCAACAGTTAACCCCTGATTGATAAAATATCCGATGCGGGATGCAACGTTATTAGCCTTTTCATGGCCTATTTCAGGATTATCTGCACAAGCTTGGCATAAAGATTTAAAGGCGTCTTTATAAGTGTTCTTTGATACACCTGTGTTTGTGTATTCAAGCACACTATTCACTCGGAAGGCAGACGTACGTTTTACATCTTTAACCATCTGAAGACTAACCTCTACCTCTTTATTATCTACACCTTGCAACTTTTT
>JAYRNE010000204.1:0-3626 GCA_041912355.1 Chlamydiales bacterium | reverse complement strand
TCGTCCTTTCGTCCTTTCGTCCTTTTTAATCAGCTAAGGTCTCTTCTTCGTCCTTAGCGTGCTCTATGGGGCGTGTAATGAGCATTACGGCGCGCTTGCCGGTAACAAACATGTAGCTCCAGTGGAAAAAGACTTTAATCCTGCTGCGGAAGTCTATGAGGTAGAGGATGTGCACAGCGGACCAGATAAACCAAGCAAAAAAGCCTGTTAGCTTAATTTTGCCCATCATGCCTACAGCTTTTCCTACACCTATAGTTGCAAGCGACCCTTTGTCGACGTACGTAAAGGGCTTTCGTTTATCTTTAGGAATGTTTTTGGCAATAATTTTGGCAACATAGCGCCCTTGCTGTTTGGCAACGGGGGCAAGGCCTGGTAGGGGCGTGCCATTTGCTGTTTTGCAGTGGGAGGCGTCGCCAATTACAAATATATTCGGGCTGCCAGGTATGGTTAGATCAGGCTCTACAATAGCGCGTCCAGCCCTATCAAGCGGTACGTCTAGCGTTTTAAGAAGGCCGGATGCAAGGTTGCCAGCTGCCCATAATACAGTAGGGGTTGCTAAAAGTTCCCCATTTATGAGCACACCTTCTGGGGTGATTCCTGTTACCTTTTGGCTAGTCATCACAGTAACGCCAAGTTTTTCTAGGTCTTTTTGGGCCCGCTCTGATAAGGCCTCAGGAAAGCCTGGAAGCACACATGGGGCACCTTCTATAAGATAGATTTTGGCCTGGTCTGGTCGAATTTTAGTGAATTTCTTCTTCATGCCAGAAAAGGCGATTTCAGCAATGGCGCCAGCAAGTTCCACCCCTGTGGGCCCAGCACCAACGATGGCAAAGCGTAAGAAGTTTCTGGCTTCGGCGTGGCTTGATGCACGTTCTGCCTGCTCGAAGGCCATCAGTATTTTTTCGCGTATGTGTGTAGCGTCCTGAATGGTTTTAAGGCCTGGAGCGAGGGCTTCCCAGCTGTCGTTGCCAAAGTAGCTATGTCGTGCTCCCGGGGCAAGAACAAGGTAGTCATAGGTAAAGTTCATGCCGCATTCAAGATGGATCATTGAATCCTCTTTTTCTATGCGGGCAACATTGCCCATGATAAACGACACATTTTTGCTTTTGTGCAAAATTTCGCGAACGGGTGTGGCAATATCTCCTGGCGAGAGCGCGCAGGTGGCTACTTGGTAAAGTAGCGGCTGAAAGAGGTGGTGGTTTAGCCTGTCGATGACGAGGACCTCGTTTTCAGTCTTATTAAGGTCTTTTGCAACTTCTAAGCCGCCAAAGCCAGCTCCAACGATTACTATTTTTGATGTCATGTCTTATCTCCAACTTGCCGTTCGTAATGGCCTATAAGGCTTTTTTTTGCCAACTTGGCGTGCGCACCATCCCTGCAAGCCACCATTTACCTTAAAGTCGTTAATGGGGTTATGCAGGTTATAGTTATATATTACCTTCTCGATAAAGTAAAAGTGACCGCGTGATGAAAGTTCTAGTAGTGGTATCATAAAGGCAACATCGCCTGCTGCCATAAAGAACTTGCCCTTATGCTGCAAATCTCGCTTTCTGATTTTGCGAAAGAGGCCTGCATAGAAGGTGCGAAGCGGTGTGGTGCAAAATTTATATGACCTAAAGCCATTTGCAAGCCTGATATGGTCGGGTATCATTTCGTTGTCGCTCTTTAGCCTTCCCTTAGGTTCTGACTCCCAGTTTCCATAGGTCATCCAGACATTGGGGTCTTTGTATATGCTTGCTAGGTAGCTAAAGACGTCGCGTCCTCGCAGCGTGTCATCGCCATCGACAGTTACGACAACCCAATTGGGCTTTGCCTTTCTAACGGCATTATAGATGTTTGCAAGCATGCCGCGACGGTGCCAGTTGTGGACGATTTCTATTTTATGATGAAGGTTACGTGTTCTTACGTATTCCTCAACAAGATGTCCGGTTCTGTCGATTGAAAAGTCATTTATGTAGACAGCCTTCCAGTGGGGGTAGTCTTGCTGGACTATAGAGTCTAGGTTCCGTATGCAGTACTGCTCGTTGTTATAGGAGGGGATGACAACGTAGAAGAAAATAGGGTCGTTTTTATGCTGCTTTGCTGAAAGTGCAGAAGAGAGGAGAAGAAATAAAAAAAATGCCCGCCACATAGTCATACCTTTTTCCGTATTTCTAGTCGCGGGCACAATTTAAGACAATTACTTTTTAAATGTAATCTTCTTTGGTTGTTCCTTTTTCTTCTTCTGGAAGGAGATAATAGCTACACCATTTTTGAACTCTGCCTTTGGTTCTACAGAGTCGTCGACGTTTTCCGGCACAGCCATTTGGTAGAAAAAGCTACGGCTTGAGCGGCGGTAGAATTTTTTCTTTTTATCTTCTTCGGTTTCCTTTTTTTCACCTCGAACCATGAGTGTACCTTTTTCATAGGTTAGGTCGATCTCATTTTCCGTAAGGCCGGGAAGCGAAGCTTCAACTGTGACGTGGTTGTCATCTTCAGAGATCTGTAATCCTGAAGGGTTTGACATCCAATCCATATCTTTAATTTCATTTACAAGTGAAAGGGGTGAGAGCCAGCGTTGTGGCATTCTTTGTTCCATAAAAACCTCCATAGTTTTGGTTATTGCGTACACCTTCTATCTTACATATCCAAATTTAGCAGTCAAGATGTTTGATTGCTAAAAAAAGACCAAAAGGACGAAAAGGACCAAAAGGACATAAGGGACCAAAAGGACAAGCTTCGCCCTGTAAGGATAGGCTTGCAAGGCGTGTCGGCAAGGTACACACGCAGGTTTAGACTTTGCCCCAAGAGGGCGAAGCTTGTCCTTTAGGTCCTTTTGGTCCTTTTCGTCCTTTTTAATTGGGGCGAAGCCTACCCCCAATCTTGCATTTATTGTGGTTTTCTGTTGAACTCAATTGCCTTTTTCTTCATGAAGGCCAAAAACAAAGGTGGGAAGATGAAAGCTATCATTTATGACCAATTTGGGCCATCCAGTGTCCTCCATATGGCTGATGTTGCCGATCCTGAACCTGCAGCTGGGCAGGTGCAGATACGCCTTGCCTATAGTGGTGTAAACCCCGTGGATTATAAGATCCGAGAGGGGTATCTGAAGGATAACTATCCCTATGAATTTCCTATTATCCCAGGTTGGGAAGGCTCCGGCGTAGTTACAAAGGTAGGGGCAGGGGTTCGCCGCGCTAAGGTCGGCGATGAAGTCTATGGCTACTTCCGGATGGATAAAATCCATCAAGGAACATACGCTCAGTTTATTGTGGTTCCAGAGGACCTTGTGGTGCATACGCCAAAAACAGTAAGTCTAAAAGAGGCTGCTGGCATACCTCTAACTGCATTAACAGCCTGGCAGGCCATCTTTGACTTTGCAAAGCTTCAGGCCCATGAAACCATTATGGTTTTGGGCGCTGCAGGTGGCGTTGGAGGGATGGCTGTACAGATAGCCAATTGGGCAAAAGCCGATGTCTATGCAACAGCAAGTTCGCAAAACCACTCTTACGTACTAGGCCTCGGGGCAAAAAAGGTCTTTGACTATACCCAGGATGATGTTGCAGAGCTGCTTTTAGCAAAAGTTCCGCACGGAGTTGATGTTGTACTAGACTGTGTAGGAGGAGAAACAACAAAATTCGCTTTTT
>JAYRNE010000203.1:0-3330 GCA_041912355.1 Chlamydiales bacterium | reverse complement strand
AAGGAACTTGGCTATAACGTCATAGGCATGTTCATGAAGAACTGGGAAGAAGAAATAGATGGCGTATGCCCCGCCACCCAGGACTATGAAGATGTTGTCAAAGTTGCCCATAAGATTGGCATACCCTACTACCCAATAAACTTCTCTAAAGAGTATAAAGAACAAGTATTTAGCGACTTTTTGCAAGAGCTACAAAAGGGCAACACCCCAAATCCAGATATCCTCTGCAACCGCGAAATTAAGTTTAAGCTACTTCTAGAGCATGCTGAAAAGCTAGGGGCCCATGGCTTAGCAACAGGCCACTACGCCCAAAACTGCTATAATGGCAGTGAGTTTCAGCTTGTAAAAAGCGTAGATACGGCAAAAGATCAGACCTACTTTATCTACACCCTTAACCAGAAAATACTTTCAAAGGTGCTTTTTCCCATTGGCGCCATGCCAAAACCCGATGTTCGCGCCATCGCAAAAAAGCTAGACCTCGCTGTTGCAGAAAAAAAGGACTCCACAGGCATCTGCTTTATAGGAGAGCGCAATTTCAGGCAGTTTTTAGCCCAGCATCTTGGCTATACTCCGGGCCACTTTCGCACCCTTGAGGGCAAAATTGTAGGCCAACACCACGGCGTTGCCTACTACACAATAGGTCAAAGGCGCGGGCTTGCTATAGGCGGAGCTGGCGATGCCTGGTTTGTGGTAGGTAAAGATGTTGCCGAAAACATTGTCTGGGTGGTGCAGGGATCTAATCACCCCGCCCTCTTTGCCGACACCCTTACGGCCCACACAGCATCGTGGGTGTCAAATAAAGCTCCAGGCCCCTTCCCCTTTTACTGCGAAGCCAAAATACGCTACCGCCAACCAGACACCCCATGTGTTATCGAATCAATCGATGAGAGCGGGCGATTATCTATAAGCTTTCCTATTCCCCAACGCGCTATTACTCCCCAGCAGTCCATTGTCTTTTACAAAGATGGGTGTTGCCTTGGTGGCGCGATAATTGGCGCAGCCGGCCCAAACTATCACGAAATGCAAAAGCCTTTACCATCCCCAGGCCAACTCTAAAGTATGGGCTGTAGTTGTGTTGAGCAATGATTAAACGCATCGCAAAGATACAAAGTTCGCAAAAAGATAACGCCTGAATCCCCAAGAAAATTCCAACTCGACAGACCCGATCGAACCCTTTTTTTTTCTATCGTTTATATCGTTATATCGTTCTATCGTTGAAATAGACATAAGCTTGTGGCACTCTTAACGATCAGAACGATATAACGATATAAACGATAGAAAAAGAGGTAGGGCGAAGCTTACTGCAGCCCTCTTTGCAAACTTTGTATCATTGCTATCTTTGCGTTTACTCATTGACCACACACCTCTTGCCCCTTTCGGTCCTTTTCTTCAGATTGTTTTTTACTTGCAGTTTCAGTATAAGAGACCCTTTATTGAGGTCGCCTATGGATGCAGAAATTTTACATAGAACACAGTTTGGCCTAAACCTTACGTTTCACTATATTTATCCACCCCTCAGCATTGGGCTGTCAGTCGCGCTCATCATCTTTGAATGGCTTTATTTAAAGACGAAAGACCCTATATGGGAGGGAATTACAAAGTTTTGGATACGCGTATTTGCACTGACGTTTGCTCTTGGGGTTGCCACAGGTGTGCCGCTAGTGTTTGGGTTTGGAACTAACTGGTCCCGCTGGAGTGCCTATGTGGGTGATGTCTTAGGCTCTGCCCTTGCTGCAGAAGGGCTTTTTGCCTTTACTATGGAAGCTGGAGCTCTTGGCATTTTGCTCTTTGGATGGAATCGCGTCTCGCGAAAGATGCACTTTGCAGCAACTTGCGCATGCGCCATTGGCGCTCACTTTAGCGGCGTCTGGATTACAAACGTAAATTCGTGGATGCAAACACCTGCAGGTTATGTCATTAAACAAAACGCTAAAGGAATAGAATATGCCGCTGTAACAGACTGGTGGCAGATGTGCTTTAATCCATCAGCCCTTTCACACCTTTCACACGTCATCTTGGGATGCTGGCTGGCAGGAGCTTTTCTTATTATCAGCGTCTCAAGCTACTACCTCCTTAAAAAGCGCTACATGGAATTTTCAATTCGATCGATGAAGGTTGCCCTCTCTATTGCCCTTGTAAGCGTGCTGCTTATGCTTGTATCTGCTGATCACCTTGCAAGTCTTATTGCACGCTATAACCCTGTAAAATTTGCGGCCTTTGAAGGCATCTTTAAAACTGAAGAGAAGACTCCCCTCTATGCCTTCGGCTATGTGGACGAAAAAAATGAAGAAGTGCACGGCCTTGCGATTCCTGGGGGCCTTAGCTTACTTGTCCATGGAAATACAACAACTCCAGTTGCCGGTCTTGACCAGGCACCAAAAGAGCTTTGGCCATGGATTCAGGCTGTTTTTCAGGTATATCACCTCATGGTGATGATGTGGCTGCTTATGTTTATTGGAGTTATCCTAGGATGGTGGATGTGGAAAAAAAATTCCTGGACTAAACACCCAGGCTTTCTTAAATACCTTATAGCTTGCGTTACCTTCCCACAAATTGGCAACATCGCTGGCTGGTACAGCACCTGCCTTGGCAGGCAGCCTTGGTCAGTCTACCAGCTTCTTAAAACTAAGGATGCCTACTCACCCTCTGTTTCAGCAAATGAAGCGCTCTTTACGCTTTGCCTCTATGTCTTTATCTACATAAGCCTCTTTGTTCTTTTTTGCTTTTTGCTGGATCACAAGATAAAACATGGTCCTACAGACCTTCCAGAAGAAGCCCCTTACAGAAGCCCTTACCAAAAGGCCACCTAATCATGGATATCTCTACTGCCCAAACTCTCTGGTATGTTGTGTTTATCGCAAGTATTTATGCCTATGCAGCACTTGATGGCTTTGACTTAGGTGTAGGCTGTTTGCACCTCTTTGCAAAAAATGATGATGAAAGACGCATCTTCATGAACGCCATTGGCCCAGTGTGGGATAGCAACTCGCTTTGGGTGGTGATCACGGGGGGTGTTTTGCTTTCAGGCTTTCCGCCAGCTTTTAGTGAGCTGCTATCTGCTCTTTATATTCCGATGATGCTGCTGATATTTTGCTTTACCTATAGAGCATGCGCAATAGAATTTCGCAGTAAGATTGTCCATAAGCGCTGGAGAAGCTTTTGGGATGTTATCTTCTTTCTGGCAAGCTTCGGTATGGCCTTTGGGCTTGGTGTAGTAACGGCAAATCTTATTCAAGGCCTTCCTATAAATGAAAAGGGTGAGTTTATAAAAGATTTAAGCGCACTTTTTACTCCCTACTCTATTGCCGTAGGCTTTTTTATTGTGCTCTT
>JAYRNE010000202.1:0-5241 GCA_041912355.1 Chlamydiales bacterium | reverse complement strand
CTGTACCAGTAAAGACGATGAGTCGCGCCATGCGCGTTATTATGAAGAAAGAGCAAAATAACGAAAAGTCAAGCTATGTTATTCAGGACATACAGGCCGAAGGTGCCGTTAACATCGAATATCAAGTAGGAAACTAAGTTATGACAACATCAGGTCTTATCGTTGAAAACCTCGTAAAAGCCTACTCTGGTAGGCTTGTCGTAAATGGCCTTTCCCTGAAAGTTGCCCCTGGAGAGATTGTAGGCTTATTAGGCCCTAATGGGGCAGGAAAGACTACGGCCTTTTATATGATTATTGGCCTTATTCGCCCTGATAGTGGAGAGGTCCTTTTTAACGGCGAAAATATCACCACCTTTCCGATTGACAAGCGCGCCCGCATGGGCCTTGGCTACTTAGCCCAAGAGCCTTCAGTCTTTCGTGAGCTTTCAGTAGAAGATAACATTATGTGCATACTTGAAACCCTCTCTCTTTCTGCTGAAGAGCGTGCAAAACGCCTTCAAGAGCTTTTAGCAGAACTGCACATACAGGACCTTGCTAAGAAAAAGGCAAATACCCTTTCAGGCGGTGAGCGCCGACGTCTAGAAATTACACGGGCACTCGTCACAAACCCTACCTTACTTATGCTTGACGAGCCTTTTGCTAATATCGACCCCATTGCCATCCAAGAAGTAAAGCACATCGTCAAGATACTCGCCAAAAAGAACATTGGCATTCTTATTACAGACCATAATGCCCGTGAAATCTTCTCTGTAGTCGACCGCAGCTACTTAGTAAGTGACGGCAAGGTCCTCCTTTCTGGTACTGTAGAAGAGCTTGTTACCAACGAACATGCGCGCCACACCTACTTCGGCGAGCATTTTTCTTTATAGCAGCACCAGCCTTTTAGGATAGCGACTGCATAAGGACCTTACGTGATCACCACTCATGATGACCATTTTGAAGTGGCGGCAGGAAAGGAGAGATTTTACTTCTTTACCTGAGAGTATGCGGCAGCCTATTACTGAAATTATGGCTAGAGATGGGTGATTTCGTAGGCTATGGAAGGCTCCGGAGATAATATTGAAGTTGTCGTCTAAGCAAAGTGAATGAAGCGCTGGCAGAGTTGCTAGGTCTTTTAGACAGGTTCCATTAATAATCGTTGCCTTTACTATCAGTTCCTCTAACGTTTGATGGTCTCTAAAACAGGCAAGGTGGGCGTCGGTAAGGCCGAGGTTGCCGCTAATATTGAGTACTTTTAGGTTGTAGCTATCTGCAAGAGGGGCTATGAGATCTCCTGTTATGGGGGTGTTTTCAAGAGATACTTTCCTAAGTGAGGGGTGGTGCCTAAATAAGTCAAAGCTTGCCTTGGTAATAGAGAGGCACTGTTCGACAATAAGCTCTTGAAGGGTTTCTATAGCCGCAAAGTACATAAGACTAGAGCCATTGATCTCTGTTTTACTTACGTTTATTACCTGTAGAGCCTTGTGATCCCAAAAAGGGATGAGATGTTCATCTTTAAGTTCTAAGCAGCTTTCAAGACAAAGCTCTTTTAGGCAAGTCATGGAGGCAAATACGCTACAGGCAATGCTTGCTACTCCTAGGCAGCGCGTTGCTATAATGGTTGTAAGGGTAGGGTGGTTTCTAAGCGGCTCAAAGTTTGCATCTACTAACGAGACGCAAAAAGAGATATCAAGTACTTTGAGTGTGCGTATAGTTGCTGGTGCAGCAATGGTGTTAAGTGTTATTGAGTACTTTAGGTTGAGCTCTGATAGCTTGGGGTGGTCTCTTAGAGGTTCTATGAGCTCTTGTGTAAGGCTGTCTTGAGTAAAAACTGTGAGTGATGTGAGGCTTTTCATGCGGGCTATGTGGGGATAGACAGTGCCCACAACATCAGCACAGTCACAGTAGAGGATTTCGAGTTTTTTAAGGTCTGTAACCTTTTTTAAAGAGGCGTCTGTAATAGCAGGAAGATGCGAAAGGGAGAGCTTTTGAAGCTGTGAAGAAATAAGAAGTACCCTATCTAACCATTCATCGTCCATAACCATCGGAAGCTCTTCAAGATGGAGTAAAGTAAGTGATAGTTGAGATAGGGTATTTAGCGTATTACCATTTACTGCAGGGTGGTTTTTAATGTATAGCTCTGTAATGTTTCGGCCTGCAAGAGAGGTGAAGGCGCTATTAGGGAGTTGAGAAGCGTTTCTAAGCCACACTTTTTCAAGCCTTGTACAGTGAAGTACAAGAGCCTCTAGCCTTGTACCATTGCAAAGAGGTGTATCAAGTGTAAGTTCAGTAAGTCTATTGCTAATGGCTTCTATGTCATCATCAAAACTAGGAGGAAGTTCGGCATGACGCTTAAACATTGCTGTAACAAGAGTGGGATTTCGAAGAAGAAGATGCTGTGTAGCGCATCGTGCAACCTGGCTTGTTGCACGTGATGTGTTAATAAAAATTCGACAAGAGTTTGTGTCTAAGGTCTCTGTAAAAGCAGCAAGTAGTTCTAAAGGAAAGTCTGTAATTTGCATGGCGAGTATTGTACTTTAAGGCACATATTTTGCCACAGTGGGAACGACTCTACTATTTATTCATAGAGCGTTTTGTAGAGAAAGCCAGTTTTTATTGAGGGAGAGAGGAGCTTTTTTGAAATAAGGTAGGTGGCTAAGGTAGATACACCGATAGCGGCAAGCGCTGGTAGTCGGGATGGAAAGAGGTGTAAAAGGAGGGCTGAGGAGCTAGAGGAGACTATAGCGGATGCTCCGCTGATTATTCTTCTTTTAGGCAGGCAGCACTCTGAGCATTCGCCAAAGCCTACATATCCTGCAAGACCACCACCAATTACTGATGCTGCTAATGTAAGAGAAATTGACATAGTTATTCCTTTTGTTAAGAAGAGGACCAGAAGAATATCTGGTCCTCTAAAGAGATTATCGCTGAGCGTGCTTTCGTACTTCAAAAGGACGCATCATCATGTTATCTTCGTGGTCTATAATATGGCAGTGCCATACATAGCCACTTCCACCTGGGTAGCCAAAGCAATCGTGTTCGCCAATTGTGGCAGTTGGGTCAAAGGGAAAGCGGTTTTGGCCCGCTAGCACATCTCCAACTGGGATATCTTGTGGCGCCCAGCGTACAACAAGTCGCGTTACCGTACCAGGCATCATCTTGATGGTGTCTTTCCAGCCATATTCATTAGGATCGCATGGGACAGGATCTCCTAAAAGATAGGGCGTGACATCAGGGTTTCCACCAAGCTTTGGTGTGCTTAAGTAGGGTAGCGGTGGCCCATAGGCATACACAGTTCCTGGAGGTACAGTGTCGGGCCTATTGGGATAGTTATCCCACAGCGTCTCATAGAGGTCTCTATATGAGCCTGGGCAGGTAAAGGGCGGCACTGTATTTCCATAATAGAATGGCTGCCTGTTTAGCAGCTGAAACTGAATAAGGTGTATGTGTACAGGGTGTGTATCGGGACTTAGGTTAACAATTTCCCAAATCTCTGTTGATCCTACCTGAGGAAGCTCCTGCACATAGACTGAGCGCTTGTTAAAAGGCACAGACTGTGGAACAGGCTGATTATTGTAAGGATTAATTCCATCATAGCTTGTGTTGTTCAAAAGTACAACAACAGGGGATGTGGAGTAGGGGTCTTCCTGCTCAATAATTGTAAGGCTTCGTGTAAGATCTGGCACTACGCCTGGAGCTAAGGTGCCCTCTACTATGTAAGTTGTCAATAAAAATACGCTTACCGATAAAAAATACGTTTATCGTCCAGGCGTTGTGCAAGCACGGATGCGAGTCCGCTTTCCACTGGGAGGCGGTTTTTTTTGTTTTATTAGCACATACTTTATGACAAAACGATCTCCGATATTACATTTTTAACCCTTGGTTTAGATTCAGATCTGCGCTTAACTAATCAGGGCAACTGCCCAATCTACTATTCGTGGTCAAGCTCACATGGTCTTGCTCACAAGTTGTTCATTCGAACACAGTGTTAAATTGGCTGCGCCTTAAACTGGAGTACGTGCTACTGTGTGTCAAATTGTCACACAGGTCACAAGAGAGCCTAACAAGGTCACAGCCACACTCAAATGATTTAATTCAGCACATATCAAATTTTTTTATCTTTTGAGGGTGTGTAAAACTCCCTTTTTCTGAGACACGCCCTCATCCTGCCTATTATCCTTCTAGCTACTGCTACGATGGCACGTTTGCAACCAGCATGCACTGCAATTCTCTCGAAAATTTCACGAAGAGATTCGTCTTGGTCAATTGCGGTCCATGCTATTTGGATGAGTATTTTACGCAAGATACCTTTGCCTTGCCGACTAATATGCCCTAAACGTGTATGCTCGCCGGAAGAATGCTGGCTTGGAGTTAGCCCAGCATAACTGAATAAGTATCGTTCATTCGGAAACTGAGACATATCTCCCAGCTCATTTGCTAAAATTCTAGAGGAAGTTGGGCCAACTCCTGGATGACTTTGATAAATTGCGTCTAGTAATGCATCAGCTTCAGCTTGTTTTTGCAATTCTACCTCAACTTCTTTGATTTTTTGAGTCATCAATTGCCAGCAGCTCGCATATTCCTCAAGACAATATGCGATTTCTTTTGGGCGCTCTTTTTTTAAAATTCCCTCAATCCATTTTTGGGATACCCTTTTAGTTTCAGTGTAGGGAATATAGCCAAATTGAAAGAGTATATTTTTCATTTGGCAAGCTACTCGTGAACGCTGTTTTACTAGAGATAATCTTAACCGTGTGAGCGAACGAAATTGCTCACGTTCTATAGAAGGAACGTGTATTGCGTGCAGTCTGCCCACAGAGAGTTGTGTGGCTATTTTAAGGGAATCGCGTTTATCTGTTTTGACTCGATCTCGAGCTGCAATTTCGATAGAAGCAGCATGAATCACACGGTTATCAATTCCAGCCTGCACTAAAACACGATGTAGATGGAACCCACAAAATCCAGCTTCATAAGCGCTAATGATTGTAGCTTGAGGGAAATAGCGCCCACAGTATCGTATAAGGGCTTCAGGCTCTGCATGCATTCTGCTTTTTTTCATAACGACTCCGTCACAAATTGCTGTTACAGAATACGTTTTTTTATGAACGTCTATTCCTAAATAAACCGTTTTTAGGTTATAGGTATCCATAGGGCGACCTCCTAATTTAAAGTGTTTTGCCTAAACCTTTAATCGGAGGTTCGTTCTTTTTTATAAAGAACTTTCTTTACAATCCCTACATACTTAGCATAGCAACTGGAGTG
>JAYRNE010000201.1:0-4266 GCA_041912355.1 Chlamydiales bacterium | reverse complement strand
TGTTCACAAAAAAATGAAGTTTTAGGTTGTGTTTAGGCATTGTTAAAGCCCCCCCCAAGCGAGATGCCGCAGTTTAATTGCTCAAGATGTTGCGTGGAGGCATAAGAGATGAAATGTTTTGAAGGGAAAGTATCGCCCGCTCCCGAGTTGCATGATACTCCACCATTTTGGTGAGGAGCCGTCCGCCACATATCCGCCACAAGCTCATAAATACAGAAAAAGGAAGACCTGCTAGAATGATCGCAAGTAATTAAGGGAAAAATATCTGGGTGAGAGGATTCGAACCTCCGACCCCTTACACCCCATGCAAGTGCGCTAGCCAAGCTGCGCTACACCCAGATAAAAAAGATACGAATATGGTAACAGATTATGAGCATTTCGCAAAAGTGGCGATTAGAGGGATTACAAAATTTTAGTGATTTCGAGGGAGAAATTAAAGCTTTTTATAAAAGCATCTCTAACCCCAACGAAATAGTAAAAAGCATTTTAAAGTACCAGCAGCTAACAGAGGCCTTTAGGCAATTTTCCTCTTATGCCAACTGCCTTTTTTCTGAAAATGTACAGAACCCCGAAGGCCTTATGCTAAGCAACAAGGCCCTTGAGTATGAAACCGAGTTGCAAAAAGCTGGGGTCGCACTCGATGAAGCCCTTATAAATAGCAGTAATTTTGAAACGCTGCTAGAAAATCTCCAACTTAAGCCAATTGCCTTTTTGCTACGTCACAGATGGGAAAATGCTAAACAAAAAATGGGTTCAGAAAAAGAGGCACTAACGGCAGATCTTGCCCTACACGGCTATCACAGCTGGTATGAGTTTTATAAACAAGCAATAAGCAGCATGCGGTGTGAGGTCGAAACAGATGAGGTAAAGGGCACTTTTTCCTGCAGCCAGCTCGAAAAGCTCTTTTCACACCCAAATCGAGAGGTAAGAAAAGGTGCCCACACGGCACTTGAGAAAGCCTGTAAGAAAGATGAAGCTCTATATGCACAGGCACTTCGCTCCATAATAGGCTTTCGCCTTGCCCTCTACAGCAATAGGGGCTGGAAAAGCCCCATACACGACGCCCTACGCATAAACTACATGCACCAATCAACCATCGATATGATGTGGAAAAAGGTTAAAGAGGCAAGCCCGCACTTTCACAAATTTTTAGACGAAAAAGCAAAGGTATTTGGGCTAAACAAACTCTCTTGGTACGACTTTGAGGCACCCTATCCTGAAACTAAAAGCACTATTACCTACGATGATGCAGCCCTAACGCTTATCGAAATAAATAAACGGGTAAACCCTGATATTGGCAGCTTCATTGAGCGCGCCTTTAAAAAGGGATGGATTGAGGCTGAAAACAGACCAGGAAAAGCGCCAGGGGGCTTTTGTACACCATTTCCAGCTTCAAAAGAATCGCGCATATACATGAGCTATGGCGACACCATAAACAGCTTTTTAGTGCTTGCGCATGAGCTCGGGCATGCCTATCACGACGAGGTCTGCTTTGAGCTACCAGAACTTGCTCAACACTTTCCATCAAGTGTAGCAGAGACGGCCTCCACAACACTTGAGCTTGTGGCCCTAGATGGCCTTATAGCACAGGCAAAAACGCAAAAAGAAAAAAAGCGCCTCTACTACGAAAAGGCCCACAGGCACACAACATTCTTTTTAAACATTCAAGCACGCTTTTTCTTTGAGCAAGAGCTCTTTGCAACACAAGGATACGTTGATGCCGACAGGCTTTCTGAGATGATGCTTAAGGCCCAAAAAGAGGCTTATGGAGATCGTCTCGAAGAGTACCACCCCCATTTCTGGATCTCTAAAGTACACTTTTACCTTACAGACATTCCTAGCTATAACTTTCCCTACACCTTTGGCTACCTACTCAGCCAGGCAATTAATGGCCGACTTAAGAAAGAGCCTAAGTGGTTTATAGAGCACTATAAAGCCTTTTTGCAGGATACAGGCCGCATGAGCGTGGAAGAACTTGTGAAAAAGCACTTTGGGCAAGACCTCAAAGAAGATGCCTTCTGGGATGAGGCGATAGATAATGCCTTACAGGATGTGAAGGAGTTTATGGCCCTATGACTCTATTTACGCTAGAACCCTCATGGCAAAAAGCCCTTGGAGATGAGCTTAAAAAGCCCTATGTAGCGCAGCTTGCAGATTTTATAAAACGGGAGCGAAGCGAAAACGGCTCCATATACCCACCAGAAGAGCTTGTATTTAATGCCCTAAGCCTCACCCCTTTTGACAAGGTAAGGGTAGTGATTGTAGGACAAGACCCCTACCATGGCCCAGGACAGGCCCACGGCCTTGCCTTTAGCGTGCCAAAGGGCATAAAGCCGCCCCCATCTTTGCAAAACATCTTTAAAGAGCTAAACCAAGATCTTGGAATCCCGATTCCCAATCACGGCTGCCTCGAAAAATGGGCAAGGCAAGGGGTGCTGCTGCTCAACGTAACCCTCACCGTGCGGGAAAGTAAGCCGCTTTCACACCACAAAAAAGGCTGGGAAGAGTTTACAGACGCTATTCTTAAAAAGCTTGCCGAGCAAAGTGGGCCAATAATCTTTGTTCTTTGGGGAAATAACGCCATTAAAAAGGGCAGATCTCTTGCCAACCATCCTCAGCACACCGTGCTCCAGGCTGCCCACCCATCGCCACTATCGGCCTATGCTGGCTTCTTAGGCTGTCGCCATTTTTCACAAATAAACAACACACTAATCATGCATGGCCAAAAGCCTATCGACTGGCAGCTCGAGTAAGACGCTCTCGAACAGTTTTCCAGAGGCCATGATCAGGAAAATCCATGTCTACCCACGCTTCAGGGATGTTTTCTTGGTCAAGCCGGCGCAAAATTGTATAGAGCCTGTGGGCGGACTCCTCTGCATCAAGGGTATCGCTTAATAGAAAGAGTCTTTTGGCACCCGGGTAGTGGCGGCTACCAAAGCCAATAACCACCTCATGAATGGGCCCAACAAGGTGAAGCTCTGCCTTTGGGGCGTAGTGAGCTAAAAGCTGGCCTGGACATATCGGAGTGTGGCTTGTGGCCACTACAAGAGCGGGAACATAGCCAAGGTGGCTCGCTAGCTCTTCTTGCGATATTGCGCCAAGCCGGGCAACGTGCCACAGACTATCTCTAAAAACAAGAATTGTAGATTCAACGCCGTGCTGGGCACTTGCCCCATCAAGCACAGGAAAGTCTTTTCCAAAATCATGTTCAACATGTTCGCAATTTGTGCTGGAGGGTGAACCACTAATATTAGCAGAAGGGGCAACAAGGGGCGACACCTCTTGCAAAAGTTGAAGCGCAAGCTCATGCTTTGGCATGCGAAAGGCGGCGGTCTGAAGATTTGCACGTACAGCGGGCAAGATGAGCTCTTCTTTTATTGGCAGCACCAGGGTAAGGGGGCCCGGCCAAAAGGCCGACATAAGCGCTTCTAGACCGTCAGGAATACTTGCAACATAGTGAAGGCATTCATCGGCTGATCGCACATGAAGAATAAGAGGGTTGTGTGATGGGCGGCCCTTAAGCTTGAAAATCTTTTCGACTGCATCACCATTTGTAGCTAAGGCCGCAAGTCCATAAACGGTTTCTGTAGGAATGGCCACAACTTCGCCAGAAAGCAGTAATGATTTTGCTTCTTTAATGTTGATTTTCATTCTCGTTATAACCTATTGAAAGAGCTTAATTTATAGCATACACAGAAAAAGATGTAAAATAAAATTATTCTTATAGTATAATATAAATAGAGGGTACTGAAGGTGGGCTTTATGATAACTAAAGAAGAAGTTGAACAGGCGTTTCATCGGCTTTCAGCTTTACGCATTGCACGAATCGGCAATGCGGCGCAAGGTTTATTCTTGCAGCCAATTGAATTTGGCACAAAACTTCACCTTAGCACCCTCGTCTATCACGGCGATAAATTTATCCCCCAAAGCGTACGCGAAGCCTGCCACTCACATCTTGAAACTCCCTATAGCTACATACATACCTGGTTAAGCCTTGATGAGGATCTTTACCAAATTACCCTTCACCATATTGGTGGCTTGCAAGATCTTGGTATAGACGATCTTCATGAGATTGCTGCAGAATTTGAAGATGCAGCATTCAAATGGAGAGAAATCTTTGAAGAAAAAGACCGTCAAGATCTTGTCCATATCCCAAGACAATCTAAATAACAACTCCCACAACAGAATAGAATATAAGACTTATATAGCTACATATCTCTTCTTCTTTATTAGGTGGTGTGGATCTGTTGATAACCCCCTTTTCTC
>JAYRNE010000200.1:0-6296 GCA_041912355.1 Chlamydiales bacterium | reverse complement strand
TCTAGATACCACTTATAGCTATCAAGAGCTAGACCAAACTCCTGAATCTTCTTTTCAAGCACATCCAGGCGCTCTTCCCTCTGACTTCCGCCAATAATCTCGCCTACCTTTGGCACTAACACATCCATGCAGGCTACCGTCTTGCCATCATCGTTATCGCGCATGTAAAAGGCCTTAATCTTACGAGGATAGTCCGTTAAGATAACAGGCTTATTAAAAAACTCTTCCGTTAAGTAACGCTCATGTTCTGACTGAAGGTCAAGACCCCACTCTACAGGGTACTGAAAGCTCTTGCCTGACTTTTGTAAGACGCGAATAGCGTAGGTATAGGTAGAATGCTCAAAAGGCCCTTCCAGAATCTTGCCAAGGCGGTCTATCACGCCCTGTTCGATGTACTGGTTAAAGAAGGCCATATCATCTTGGCAGTGTTCAAGGACATATTTAACGACATATTTGATGTAGCTTTCGGCACATTCCATGTCGTCCTTAATGTCTGCAAAAGCCATTTCAGGCTCTATCATCCAAAACTCAGCAAGGTGTCTCGATGTATTAGAATTTTCAGCTCTAAATGTCGGGCCAAAGGTGTATACATCAGAGAGTGCACATGCATAGGTTTCGGCATTAAGCTGTCCAGACACTGTAAGGTAGGAAGGCTTTGCAAAAAAGTCTTGTGAGTAGTCGATTTTACCTTCATTCATTGGAGGCTTTGCAACATCAAGCGTTGTCACCTGAAACATCTCGCCAGCGCCTTCGCAGTCAGATGCTGTTATAATAGGTGTATGCACAAGTAAAAAGCCACGCTGCTGAAAGAAGAGGTGTGTTGCCATGGCAGCGGCGTTTCGCACGCGAGCTACTGCCCCAAAGGTATTTGTACGGGGGCGAAGATGGGCAATAGTGCGCAAAAATTCAAACGAATGGCGCTTCTTTTGTAGTGGGTAGTTTTCTGGATCTATGATACCTAAAACTGCAAGCTCTTTAGGGTGCATTTCGATATTTTGATTCTGCCCCGGGCTTTCGACGATTGTACCAGTAGCCTCAACAGCAACGCCGGTAGCAAGCTGAGCAATAAGCTTTTCATACCCCTGCAGCGTTGTCTCTACTACAATCTGCAAGTTCCTAAAAGAGGAGCCATCATTTACTTCAATAAAGGTATTCGTCTTCTGGTTACGAACCGTCTTCACCCACCCCTTAATCGTAAATTCTTTTCCAACAATCTGGGCATGTTCCTGTGATAATAATACCTTAACTTTTGTGCGCATAAAATGGTCTCCGAAAAGCTAAAATAATACTCTCTTTAGCCAATAAAAAAAAGGCCCAAAAGGACAAAAAAACAGCCGCGCTAAAAAAACCGCAGTTGTCCTTTTCGTCCTTTTTTTGGGGGCGAAGCTATGTTATACTATTTTACATGAACACACTCCACCACCTCATAACCGATCAAGAAGATTATCCCTGGCACTCAAGGGTGCATCGGCTAAAATGCGGCGCCTATATAAAGCGCGAAGATGAGCTTGGCTGCATCATTAGTGGCAGCAAAATACGTAAATTTAGATCACTTGTTCGGGAAATTAAAAGAAAAGGTTATAAAAAAGTCGGACTTATTGGCAGCCAGCAGTCTAACCATGTACTTGGCCTAAGTTCCCTTTTAATTGAAAATGGCATTGAGCCAACGCTTTTTTTGCTTGAGGCAGGTTCTGAACTCGTAACCGGCAATGCACTCTTTACTCAGCTTTTTGTGCCAAAAAGTCGCATCCACTTTGTGAAGCGAGATAAGTGGCCAAACGTCATGGAACAAGCTCGCGCTTGGCAAGCTTCACATGATCATGCATATGTTGTTCCAGAAGGAGGAGCTATTGCCGAATCAGTCCCCGGCCTTATAACGCTCGCACTTGACATCCTGCAAAATGAAAAGGAGAGCAAGGTTACCTTCAAAGACATTTTAGTTGATTCCGGAACCGGCCTTACAGCCGCAAGCCTTATCGCAGCTTTTGGGTTACTAAAAAAAGAGGCTAACATCCACGTCATGCTTGCAGCGCCTGTTGCCTTTCGTGAAGTACTAGACATGACGCAGCAAACGCTTGAAAACCTTACGGGCGAAAAAATTACCGAGCTGCCAAAGTACACCCTGCACACACCACCTACCGCCCGCTCTTTTGGAGCTACTAATGCCACAATCTTTCAGGCAATAAAAGAGGCAGCACGTACTGAGGGCGTTTTACTAGACCCCATCTACTCAAGCAAGCTTTACCTACTTCTACAAACCCTTGCACCACCTGGACCCACCCTCTTTATCCACTCTGGAGGGCTTTTTTCCCTTATGGGTTTTCAAGCAAAGCTTTAAAAGGACAAAAGGACATAAAGGACACCGGAAATGGCTATTGTTGTCCTTTTGGTCTTTTTTTCCTAAGTTGACTTTATTAAGTCTGCAGCTTATACCCAATTACATGTACAAGCTACTTTTGCTCTTATTTCTTGCTCTACATCAGCTATCAGCTGATGAGGCACCAGTTACGATTGAAATACCCGCTGAAGTTGATGTTGCTGCTATTCCCTCTCTTGTCAACCTCACCTCTCTGCCTACAGCTATTGTAAATGGGTCTGTAAATGTAATCACAGGTGATTTTTGCGAAAGTGATGAAGAGGATGTTATCTATAGCCCCGATCCCTACGTACTCGGCCACACCTACTTTAGCTCAAGCCTTGACGAGGGTAATTTGGGAGCAGGATGGAACTTTTTACACCACCACCTTATTGAGGTCTTTCAGCCGGCACGCATCAGCTACACTAAAAGCCATTTTGACTTTACGCCCTATCTACTGCCTATTACAGCTACAGCTCATCTTGTAGTTAAGGACATACATCCAACGCTTCACGAGCGCCCTTTAGACAATGTTAGAGATAGAGTTCACGACGCCAAAAACTATCGCGGCCACAATAAAGATCAGCCAAAAAATTCCGATGAGCCAAACCCTGTTTTCTTGTCACTCTATGACCCCGCTGGAGGGCGACTTTTATATAAAGCCAAGTTTGATGAATCGCATAAAGAGCGCTCCCTCCGCCACTTTTCGCTTGAGTCAAAGCTTTCTGGCTACACGAATATCGTAAGCGGCAATATGTCAGGGCAAACAAACCTCAAAAACATCAAAATAGAGTGGGATAAAAAGGAAGATGCCTTTCATGTACTTTTAGGAGATGGTACAGAACGTGTCTATGAGCGCCAGTGGAAGACCCACGTAATGAAAAAAAGAGACAAAGAATACGCCGAGCACTATAGAGACTATCACCTACATAAAGAGAAAAAGCCAAATGGCCAGCTAGTTATCTACGACTATAACGATGATTATGAAATTGTAAAGATACGAGCTTTAAATAAAGACCTCTCCCACAAGCTCTACGAAGTATATTTTGATCAAAAGAAAGCTGGCGCCTTTGCCAAAGAACCTACACTAGACGTCACGACATCTGACGGCTTTCAACACACCTACTACTTTAAAAGACTTGCTGGCAGCCCAAAACATGGCACATACAGCGTAAGTCACATAAGGCGTGAAGTAAGACCCTATACAAACTACGTCTATAGCGAAAAAAGCTCTCGTCATGATAGGCGAGTAAATAAAAAAGAAACCGAAGGGGGCTTTTATGTCACAACAAAGTACTACTCAAGCTCTAGCGACTCAAAGTTCTTAAAAAATCGGGTTCGGATGCAGCTTGCACCTCTTGGCCCTGAAGGCCAAGAGGTTATCACCCACCGCTACTTCTACTATAAAGACTCTAATGGTGGCGGCCACTGCACAGTACGCGATGCCTACAATACAATTAGCCGCCACTACTGGAATAAAGATAAGCGCCTTATACGTGTTTCTAAAAGCACAGAATGTGACAAACACCTAATGACCGAGCGCTACTACTGGGGCGAAAATGACACTGAAGAAGAGGGAATGCTTCTTTCTCGAGTTTTAGAAGATGAAAACTCTAACCCCATTCTTGCCCACACCTTTCGCTACGACTCGCGTGGCAATGTCATTGAGGATGCACTCTACGGCCAGATTACAGAAAATTCCGGCAAGCTCGTACTAAAAAATGGGCGTCCAAAACATGAAACATGTGACAAGCAAGTAACTACGTACACCTACACGAGCGACGGCCTTAACCTACTTAAAAGCATCAAAGACCCACTTGGAAACTTCACCTACTTTGAGTATAAATCAGGTACGAACCTCCTTACAGCAAAGTTTATCTGTGATAAAACAAAGGTGTGTAAGCGAGAGTTTTTTGAGTATGATATAAATGGTCTTTGTGTGGAGCATATCGTTGACGACGGCACCACAAAGGAGAGCAATTCACTTGAAGGCGCGAAAGAACGCCACATCACAAGAACAAAATACCGCTATGAACGGCCCCGCTTTGGTGAAGCAAGTGAAGTTATAGAGCTTTTTTATAACTTTACTGAGAATAAAGAAGCCTTTCTTAAAAAAACAATAAATCACTTTAACGAAAAGGGTTTTGTAGTAAAGCGTGAGCTTGTTGACCAGCTTGGCAACATACGCACCTATGAATATGGCTACGACCATATAGGCCGCGTCACATATAGCCTAGACCCACTTGGCCAACGCAATTTTTTTGACTATGACAAGCTGGGCCGACTCATAAAAAAAGTAGGCACAAGAAATGATGTACACTGGGAGTATGAGTACGACCTTGCCGGCAGGCTTATATGTGAAAGAGAAATGCATAAAGAGGGCCTTATACTTAAAAAGCGTTATGAATATGACCTTCTAGGTAGAAAAATTGCCACTTACGACACACAAAATAATGCAACAAGATATGAATATGACGCCCTTAACAGAGTAAAGGCTATTATTTATCCCCCGATTTATGATCATAATGGCCGCAAGGCTCTCCCTAAAAAGACCTTTAGCTACAAAAACCTTGGCACTGAAGTTACTGAAACTGATGAAAACGGTTTACAGACAATCACGACATATAATGCCCTCGGGAAAGTTTGTAAAAAGGTTTTTGCTGATAATACGTGCCAAAAAGCCTATTACGACATCCAGGGAAATATGGTGAAAGAGGTAGCAGCTAATGGCGCGATACGCGAAGTGTCATACGATGCCTTTAGCAGGCCAAAAAAGTCTCTTCTGAAGATGGGTGATACAGTCCTATCAAAAAGTGAAGTTCGCTATAACAGCTTTCACCCCATACTGGAGATAGGGCCCACAGGTGAAAAAACGGTATATACATATGACCACGCTGGAAGAAAAGCTAGCGTCACAAAACAAGGCACAAGAACCACAAAATACGTCTATGACGCCGCAGGCCGCCTCTATAGAGAGCGCACCTTTTTAGCTAATGGTGCCTTTATCGGTAAGCGCTATAAGTATGATGCTCTTGATAGAGTAACCTATGAAGCTCTTCGCGATGATAAAGAGCGTCAACGCACGTATAAGGAGTATACCTATGATGCCGAAGGCAATGTACGTACTACAACAACATCCATTGAAGGAAAAAAGGCAAAGACGCTTACGCGCTACTACCCTCACAGCATTCCTAAAGTTACTATTGATGCCAAAGGCAATCAGACAAGCTACGAGCTTGACTACAGCCATCTCACAAAACATGGGCAAACTGTATTAAAGAAACGTACAGTGTCTGCAAATGGCGTTATCTACGACGAGGTATATGATGCTCGAGGTGCACTTTCGGAAGCGATTAGCTATGCCCCCGATGGAACATGCATCGCGAAAAAAGAGCTTTATTATGATAAAGCTGGAAGCCCTGTACGAGTTCAAGAGTATGCGATAGCGGGCGGTGAAGAGCGTAAAAAGATCATCACGCTCTTTACCTACCAAAGAGGCAAGCTTGTACAAATTACTGAAGCATCAGGCACTAGCGAAGAAAAGATCACCCGCTATGCCTACAACGACTTTGGCCAAAAAAAGAGCGATACCTTCTCTGATGGCGCTATCTTGCGCTACCGCTATGATGGTAAGGGACGCGTCTTACGCTACTTTGCTGCCGACAAGTCTATCGACATGCGCTATGAGTATGATGCTTCAGATCGCATCCTAAGCATGACGAACGCCATAACAGGCAAAAAAACTACAAGAAGCTACAACAAGTTTGGCGAGCTTAAAAAGGAGACGCTTGAAAATGGCCTTACGTTGAGCTATAGCTACGATAAAGCCGGCAGACCCATAGAAGTTACGCTGCCAGATAAATCTGCAGTCACCTACAGCTACTCGGCCCTTTTAGAAAAGATTACAAGGCGCGATACTGAAGGGATTGAACGTTATTCC
>JAYRNE010000199.1:0-5991 GCA_041912355.1 Chlamydiales bacterium | reverse complement strand
TCAGAAAAACCCGCACCTCCAAGCAAGGGACTATTTGTGTCGTTAACTACCGGTAGAAGGGTAAAAGAGGGCTTTTTTGTGCCATTATCATGATAGGGAAAGAAGTCCGCATAGCGGTTTTGGCAGGCAGATAGAACTAAACAGAGTAGGGCAAGCAGGGTTTTATACATAGATGAAGACTCCTTGAACAAAAATATCAGGGAAACAATACCAAAAATTCGGGTTTATGGCATAGGAAAACGTTAACAGCCAAATTTATCTCTAACGTGAATGAGAACAGAATTCAGCTCGGCGTTCGTTTATTCTCGTGCCCGAGCCCGTGCCCGGCGGTTTCGGGAGGTGGAGGCATTTTTTGGTATAAGATAACGGCAATTGGAACTTAGCCGCACGTGCAATAAACCGTCGGGCACGAGTGCCATAAGTATTTGTAGGAGAAGAATGACCGGACACGCTGCCATAATTACCTTTGATGAAAAGGCCACGAAAGAGCCACTTGAGGCTATGCTAAAGTGGGTAAGGCCCCCGTTTGCGCTTACCTCCTCACCTCAAGAACTCCACCTCTTCCAAAATATCGCTATCGGCGGGCTTAGCGTGACATGCGACGAGACAAAAAGTGTGTGGCTTGTATTCTCTGGACAGCTTTTTACCCCTACAGACATACTAAATCGCTATCTTGAAGTTGGAGAATCTGCCTTTAATGAGCTTGATGGAGAATTTTCCTTTTTACTTCTTGATGAAAGAAAAAAGGAGCTTTACGCGCTACGTGATCGGCTAGGAATCTACCCTCTTTACTGGCACATCAACTCGAAATACGCCTACATAGCCACCTCTTTGAAGGCTATACTTGCAACAGGAAGAGTCTCCCCCACACCAGACCTTGCAGGCATTGCATCAGCCCTAAGCCTCGGCTTTATCTCGCAAGATACTACGTGCATTGAAGAGGTTAACCGCCTACTTCCTGGCTACTATCTAAAGCTATCGCTTTCTGGAACCTATAAAATTTGCCCTTACTGGTCTTTTAGCAGCACCTTTACCAAAGAGTACTCTGTACGTTTTGACTCCTCAATCGAAATTTACTGTGAGATTGAAAGGCAGCTACAATCTGCCATTCAAAAGCGCGCTACAAAAAATGGCTCCGTGGTTTCTGGAAAACTTGGCTCCTTGCTTATCTCGGACTTTCTGCACGAAGCTACTACTTTAGATGCAACACCTACCCCTCAGGACTTTCTTTCAAGCCTTATTCCGATGATTTGGGCAATGGAGATGCCTAATGCAGAATGTAGCGCGAGTGAAAGCTGGAAATTTGCAGAGCTTGCTAAAGCAACTAGCCGTACAGCCTACTTTGATACAGGGGTATCTACAGAGTTTTATGATTTTTCGAGCGATGCCCTTGAAGTCTTTCAGACCCACTATAAAGTTCCCCGTTATACCGGCCCATCAGTATGGTCTAAGCTTGGCTTTTTTCTCACCCCCCGCATGCATTTAGAGACCTTAAGAAAACGCGAGGTGCCAACTCCCCTTATTGGTTTTATGGAAAATAAGCTGCTCTTACCGCCTAATGAGTTTATCTCGCTTGCTCCCGAACTTTCGCGCTACTTTGATGTGAACCTCTTTGTCCACCAATTTTATCACCTGCAGCGAATACCAAAGCTAGATGCAGGCCTCTTTTACCTTACAATCAAAAGCTTTGTAAGTGATGGATTATCTGAAAGCCGCCTACGCATTGCCCAAAGCCATGGCTTACAAGCCCAAAGCCCCTTTTTAGACTATAAGCTGCTTGAGTTTTTCGCCTCCATCGCCCCTGAAGCATGGGCAAGCCCAGACTTAATCGCCCGCTTTTTAGATTTTTGGAAACAAAACCACGAGGTGTCTGAAGAGATGGGGGCATGGCCAATAGCCCCACCGGTGAATGAAAAGCTCTTCCTATCAAAAGAGGTGTGGCCACTCTTTGTAGCCCTAAGAAAAGGTGTACTTGTAGAAATGGGGTTAGTATCTTCTTCGTGGATCAAAAAAGCCCTAAAAGAGCCTAAACCCTACCTCAAGGTGCTTTATGCCTTGCTCATTCTAGAAATCTGGTTTCGCTTATTCATAGATAGACCCTTGCTAGAGGCTAATAAGGAGCTGACTTTGCAGGAGTTATATCCAACTTAAAGCAGCTTCGCCCGAAAAAGCACGAAAAGGAGAGGCTGTAAGGGCGAAGCTATTCTTTACGCAATAACGCAGCTACCAACCACAGAAGAACCGCTCGTTTCTTCTGAAGAAAAATCCTCGCTATCTGCTGCCTCTTCATCAACCTCTTCTACACCTTGATCCTCTTTTTGAACCGCTTGAGAAGGGTCAACAGCATCTTCCTCCCATACCTCAGGGTCGGCATCCTGAGGAAGATCAGCAGGTGGGGCCCAGTATTCCAAAATCTGCTCGCAATCGTATTGTATATTTCCAGCCGCTATCCAAGCAGCCGTAAGCTCCTTCTTTTCTTGATTTGTAAGCTCTGAATTCTCTAACTCTTTAAGGCTAACATTGTATTCATCAATGAGCATCTCTTCCATGGCCCCTATCACCTCATCCATTTCTGGCTGAACTTCAATTGCGGCTTTAAGCTTAAGGGCGAGGCCATTTTTAGGGTTTGCTTCCAGAGCTAATGTTAGGTAATACTCGGCAGGTTTATAGGCTTCAGTAAATGCGGCACCTTCTTGTTGGTAGATAAGGCTGCCCAAGGCGGCAAAAGCAAAGTCATTTTTAGAATCTAGTTGTATGGCGGTCGCAAGATGTTTAGCAGCTCTCTGAAGCCTTGTCTCTTTAGTCACACCATCTTCTTCAAATAGAGGATCCTCAGTCAAAAATGCACCTAAGCGAGCGTGGGCAAGGCTCCAATCTGGGGCAAGTTCTACCGCCTTTTGAAAAAATGCATGTGCGTCAGAATATTTTTCTTCAAATAGAGCGACTTCACCTGAACGAAGTAGCACATAGGGATCATCTGGACAAAGCCCATAGAGTCGCTGAAAGCAGCAGCTAGCACTTGGTAGACCTGAATCTGTTACCTCGCCTCGCACATGCATATCTGCTACCATCCGCAAGGCTATAGGATCATAAGGATAACATCCTACTGCACGTAAGAGGTGAAATTGGGCCGATTTATAGTCTGAAATCCCTAATGCTTGGTAAGCAACAAATGTCAATAAATAAACTTTTTGTCTAAAGGCAAGGTTATATACTGTTGTAAATCCCTTATAGTCATAATAAGTAATCGTTTTAAATTCTCTACCAACAAACTGTCCTTCGTGCACCATTTGGGCAACCACGTTTCCATCGGCGTATACAATTCTATTCGGCCCATCAAGTTTTTTAAGTTTTGCTATTAGATTGCAGCCCTCTTGTATCATCTGATCAAAGGTCCTACCTGTAAAGTAGCATTTCGTGTCGCCATACTGTCCTAAGGCAGGCCCATAAAAGGAAAAAATTGATTTTGGGGGGCCTAAATCTGGTGTTGTTGGTTGCATACATATCTCTAAGATTATTAATTATGAATATAAAGAAAATGCCGGAGATGATTTGCGACATGCTCATTGTTCTTAAGGCTGCTATCTTCCGATTCTGACCTGGTTCAAACCGACACATTTCACAAGTTCCCCGGCGCGAGAAATAATACCAGGAACTCAGTTTAATTACAACAAAAAGGACGAAGGGACCAAAAGGACATAAAGGACATAAACGACAAAGGACCTAAAGGACATCAGTAACGGTTATTGATGTCCTTTAGGTCCTTTGTCCTTTTGGTCCTTTATGTCCTTTTGGTCCCTTCGTCCTTTTGGTCCTTTTTTGCCTTTACCGTGTTGTTATAATCACCTGCCCATCATCATCAACCAAAACAGAATTTTCTGCTTGGGCAACTCTTGCGCCCTTAATTTCTACTAAGGGGCCATAGGCATGTATAGCGCCCGCAACTTTAAGCTCTTGCAGGCCCTGTTTTACTTGGGCAAGATTTAGGTCGTCACCCAGCATTTCATGGATAGCAAAGGGCAATCCTTGAAAGGCCTTTATTTTGTTGATGAGATTGCGCGTGATGTCATTAAAGAGCGGTTTTCTTGAATGGAAACAAAAGATCGTGGCTTCACCCTGTTCTGTAATATAGCCTCTACCTGTAGTTGCAAAGGGTTCGATTGCAAAGGTCATACCTGGTTTTATCACGGCATTTGAGCCGTCGTCGCAGTTGGGGATATGGGGTGCAGTGTGTATTTGATACTGGGCTAAACCATGACCAGAGAGGTTTTTTACGGGCTTAAAGCCAAATGAAGCTATTGTCTCTTCAATTACCTTGCCGATGTTTCGTACAGGCAATCCCACCTTCACAATCTTTTCTGCAGCAAGTAGCGCCGATTCTGCCGCTTCTATAAGTCGCGCGTTATTGCCTGAAAGGTCAACGGTAACGGCAGTATCGCCAATTGCGCCATTAAAGCTTACGCCAATATCCAACTTCACTACTTGGTCGGTAAACTCTATGTCGCTTCCGGGCATAGGCAAAAAGTGGGCAGCAATGTCATCTAATGCTATTTGTGGGGGAAAAGCAGGTTTCGCACCAACTTCAATAATTTTCTTGTTAATTTTGGCGATCACTTCGTTATAGGATGCACCTTTTACTATAAGTGATTTACCATACGTGCGGACCTCTTTGGCAAGAGCCCCAGCTTTTAAAAAATCTTGTCTATATTGCTTGTTCATAGGTTCGGGGATTTTAGCATATTGTGAGATATACGCTAAAGTGTTAAGATTATCTTTATGAAAAAAGCAATTTTTATAGCCGCTACCGGCCAGCATGTTGGCAAAACTACCCTCTGTTTAGGGCTCTTATCAGGCCTTAAAAAGCGCTATAAATCTGTAGGCTTTTTAAAACCTGTTGGTCAAGAAATTGTAAAAACAGTCGATGGTAATGAGGTAGATAAAGACGCTGTCCTCTTCAAAGACCATTTTGGCCTAGCATCACCCTACACAACGATTAGCCCCATACACTGCCCTGCGGGCTTTACGCGCGACTTTTTGGATGAAAAAGTTGAGCAGGAACAGCTTTTAGGCCAAATATCAGCCTCATGGGAAAAGTTACAAGGCATGCATGACTTTATGCTCGTTGAAGGCACGGGCCATGTAGGCGTGGGCTCACTTTTTAACCTAAATAACGCCCGCGTTGCAAAACTTCTGCAGGTTGAAATGGTAATTGTTGCAACAGGTGGAATAGGCTCTAGCATAGACGAGCTTTCACTTAACATTGAAATGTGCAAAAGCCACAAGGTGCCTATAGCCGGCATCATTTTAAATAAAGTGCTTGATGATAAGCGCGAAATGATTTTAGAGTATTTTCCAAAGGCTTTAAAGCGCTGGGATGTTCCTCTCTTAGGCTGCGTTCCCTACACTCCCCTGCTCTCTCGTCCAAGCATGCGCGACTTTTCAAACCTTTTTAAAAGCCCCTTTATATGCGGCGAGGATCACGCCTTTCGCCACTTTCACGAAATTCGCTTAGTCGCCGGCTCCTTAGAGTCATTTGGTGAGGAGATGAAGAAAAACCAGCTTATTATCACCCCCGCCTGTCGCGAAGACATCATCATCGCCACAATCGGCAAGCACCTACGAGAGCGTCAAGCAAAACGCGACTGGGAAACAGGCCTTATCCTCACAGGCCAAACTGGTCCCCGAGACGAACTGCTAAAGCGTCTAAGAAACTTAGACCTACCAGTTATCTACGCGCCCCTCTGTAGCTTCGACGTCATGAAAAAAGTAAGTACTTTTAATGCTAAAATCCTGCGCGAAGACACTGCCAAAGTATCAGAAGCAATCAACACCGTCGAAAAGCATGTAAATTTTGATGCGCTTTGCGGATAGTCAAAAACTCTCGCCACTCAAAGTATTTACAATTCCCTAAAATTATTATCTTGTGCTATTGTAATTAACATGAAAAGATTAATCAGTTTATTATTTTGCACTTTAGTTACAAATTTATAT
>JAYRNE010000198.1:0-3037 GCA_041912355.1 Chlamydiales bacterium | reverse complement strand
TGTGCAGGCACTGAAATTACATCAGGCGGCCAGCGTCGCCACACCTATGAGTCGATGCTCGAAGGCATACGTGCAAAAGGCATGGACCCTGCAAACTTTGATGACTACCTAAGCATCTTTAAGTTTGGCATGCCCCCTCATGGCGGCTTCGGAATGGGCCTTGAGCGTCTTACCATGACACTTTTGAACCTTAAGAATATACGAGAGGCATCGCTCTTTCCGTCAGATCCTAAGCGTATTGCAGGTAACCGCATAAAAGCTAAGATCTTCTACGGCGAAGAGAGTATCCGCAATGAAATTGTGCGTCTACTTAAGTATAATGAGTATGAGTTTAAGCACCTTGTGCATGAGTCAACTCCTACTAGCCAAGATTCAGCAAACGTGCGGGGTACGAGTATTGAAGAGGGCGTAAAAGCGATTATTCTTCGCGGTAAAAATAGCAAAAAGAACTACCAGTTTAATATACCTGCCAACTTAAAGCTCGACATGAAGTCTATTGCCGATGCCGTTGGTGAAAAGTGTGAATTTGAAGACCCCGAAGTGATTAAAGAGCGTTTTGGTGTTACTTTAGGAGGTATTCCTCCCTTTGGCACACTCTTAAACCTCGACACCTACTTCGACGAGCGTGTTCTTTCAAGCGATAAGTGCGCCTTCAACTGCGGCCTCATGACTGAGTCCATCATCATGAAACCCAAAGACCTAGTGGCCCTCATCCAACCAAAAGTGGGTCACTTCGCGAAGGAATAAATACGAACGAGGCCTGAAAGGCCGCAATATCATAGCCTAGGTCGGAGCGTGAGCGGAGGCCTAGGTAAGGTTTAACATATATCTAGAGCCCTGTAAGGGCGACTTAATTGTTATTAGCCACGCGCTTGGGGCGGATTATGTCGCCCTTACAGGGCTCTCAATTGGGGTGTGGTAATTAACCCAGGCCTCCGCTTCGCTCCAGCCTGGGCTATGAGATACCGGCCTTTCGAGGCTGACAGGAAATACCGGCGGTGCGCTTTTTGGCGCCTTTTCCGACCTTCGCTCTTTGTCGCAAACCCCCTACTCTTAGGAGTATGTGGGTTTGCGACAAAGAGCGAATCTCAAAAAAATCGCTCAAAAATCGCCCGGGCGGTTATTTCCTGTCAGCCTCTTCAGGCCTGAATTTCTAAGAACCGGTCATTGCCGGAGAGGTCTTTTAGGACTTTGCCGTGATTGCTAAGGAGACAGCCTTGCGTGCTGCCCATTTCAAGCCAAAGATATCCACCGGCTTTTATGTGGCTTGGGGCTTCCTTGATAAGTCTTTCAAGTAGTTCTAGACCCGTTTTTCCGGATACTAAAGCGCCCTTGGGTTCATAGTTTTTGACGTGGGGCTCTAGCCCCTCATACTCCCCTTCTGATATATAGGGAGGATTAGAGACGATAACGTCGGCTTTTTTGCCGGCAAAGGGTGCAAAGAGATCGCCCTGGACTATTTCTACATCTACGCCATTAGCTTCGGCATTTTTTTTGGCTATTGCTAGAGCTTCAGGTGATATGTCTGACAGCGTAACCGTAAGCTCAGGTAATGCCTTTTTGAGGGCAATCCCTATACAGCCAGAGCCAGTGCAGATGTCCCAAAGAGTGTTTCCAGCTAATGACTTGCCTTTTAGCGTTTTTATGATGTGCTCAACTAAAAGCTCAGTTTCAGGCCGTGGTATAAGCACGCCTTTAGCTACGTGAATTGTGCAGCCAAAAAATTCTACCTGGCCTTCTATGTACTGTAGGGGTTCATTTGCTGCAAGGCGCGCAAGATTTTTGCGGATGCGGGCAAGCTCCTCTTCGTTAAGGGGCTTGTCGAAGTTCATGTAGAGGTCGAGTCGTTTTTTGTTAAGCGTAAAGGCTATCAGTTCTTCTACTTCTCGGCGACTGTGGATAGAGTTTTTTGTGCGAAGGTATTCGCATGAAAGCTTCAGTATTTCGCCTAAAGACTTCATGCTTAAATTCACTCTTGTGCTTTTTGATAGTAGGCAATAAGTGCTTCAGAGATGTCTTGAAGATCACCGTTGATGATTTGATCAAGGTTGTATTTCGTAAGGTCTATGCGGTGGTCAGTAAGGCGGTTCTGAGGAAAATTATAGGTTCTTATCTTTTCAGAGCGATCGCCTGATCCTACTTGAGAAAGGCGTGTGGCATCAATTGCCTGCTTTTTCTTTCTCATATCTTCTTCAGCAAGCTTAGCTCGCAAAACGCGCATTGCCTTGTCGCGGTTTTTATGCTGGCTACGCTCTTCTTGGCAGAATACCACTATACCGGAAGGTAAGTGGGTGATGCGCACAGCACTGTCTGTTTTGTTTACGTGCTGGCCACCGGCACCAGAGGCGCGTGTTGTATCTATGCGAAGATCTTGCTCGTTAATTTCTATGGCTTCATCTTCTTGAGGCTCTACAAGGGCAGCACAGGTAATTGTGGAAGTGTGAACTCTGCCTTGAGCTTCCGTTTCAGGGACGCGCTGTACGCGGTGTGTACCACCTTCAAACTGCATATAGCGATAAACATTAGGGCCAGAAAATACGGCTACATATTCTTTAAAGCCACCCATGTCAGATTCTTGTGCAGAAAGTCGCTCTACCTTCCATCCCATATGGGTTGCATACATCTCATACATACGTGCAATGTCGCCAACAAATATTGCCGCTTCATCACCGCCAGCACCCGCTCGGAGTTCTATGATGGTGTTGCAGCTATCGTATGGCCCTGGTGGGTAGAGGGACATCTCCAGTTTGTGGCGAGCAGCTTCTAGGGCTTTTGTTGCTGTTTCTATATCTTCATTGAGAATAGCAATGAATTCGGGGTCCTTTTCGGATTTCAAAAGCTCATTGTTGTCTTGCAGCTGCTTTTCGAGGCTAGTAACTGACTCAAAGAGGCCTTTTAGTTCAGAGAGGCGTGCATATTCTTGCGTACGCTCGCGGTATCTTTTTTGATCAGACGCGGCGTCGGGAAGGCTTAGCTCTTCTTCTAGCTCTTTAAGACGTGTTACAGCTTCAGTGTATTTTGGATGCATAAATAATTG
>JAYRNE010000197.1:0-5594 GCA_041912355.1 Chlamydiales bacterium | reverse complement strand
GCCGTTTAATGCCCGCCGGGTCCGGGTGTGCGGGGCAGCTATGCCCCGCTCTTAATTTGGCCGTAAACCGTGACATCGATAAGGTCCGATCATTCAATAACTCTCACGCTATGTCACGAGCGTATTGGCAAAATTCGCCTACATAATTTTAGGCTTTAAACGTACTTTCTGACAAAGTACCCGTAAAAGTGAGAGCGGGGCATAGCTGCCCCGCACTCCAGAAGCCTTCGGCGTTTTAGGTCCTTTTTAGGACGATTTCGTTATCAGAGGTTAGGGTGTAGGTCCAATGGAGGCTATCGGCGTTAGGGGTTTCAAGGGGCTCTACCTTCACGTTGATATTGCCTGATGAGTCCTGTGAAAGGATAGCTCGGGTGCCGCTCTCAACAACAAGGTCAAAGTTGCCGGTAATATCCACGTTCTTCGCAATGCATTCGCTATTGCCAAGAAGCCGTATGTGGGCAGCCTCTTTACGGTGAATTTGAGATTTATAGTAGCTATTTTTTCTTGCTCTATCGATACCTCCATTCTTCACATTTACGTTTTCAAAGACAAGGCGCCCTACCTCGCGGCTAAATTCTAAATTGCCAGAGTCCTGATTTTTATGGCCCGTTACTTGGTCGGCGTGAATGAGAAGGCTTCCATCAACTGCCAAATTCTTTATAGAAACTTCAGAAACTTCTAACTGAAATTCACTATTTTTCGCTAATGTGCCGGAAGTTATCTTCTGGCCGATAATGGAATAGACTGGCCCTAAGGCTGGATGGTAAGAGAATATAGCAGTAGGCCCATGTGCAAGATAGTCGTGCGGCGAGTTTACTTCTGGCACGCTAAAGTTGCAGTAGTTTTTAAGCATGCGCATATTTTCTTGCATAAGGTCGTAAAAACAGCCCTCAGGAGTTTCCTGAATAGACTTTCCATCGCATGCCTTTTTTGTTACAGACATTGTCTTTGCTCTATCATTAATGAGCACAAAGGTAGAAAGCTCCTCTTTTCCTTCAGTAGTGATAGCATCAGCAATATTTTGCATGGTGGACTCTAGGCGCGCTGCAAGAAGGCTTACTCGCTTACCTGCGCGTAGCGTTTCTACAGGATGCTTCATATTTACTATAAAGCCTGCTACAGGAAGTTTTGTAGATGCCTTTTGAACCTCTTTGATGTTGGCAAATAGAATATTGGTGTTAGCAGGAAAATCTGGAGAGTCTGCAATCTTTGCAAATTCTGGATCTGATGCCTTTGCCTTTGCAAATTCCGTGTATTCTATGTTGCTAATAGTGTAGCTATCGCCTTTCTGCTTTACGATATTCATACCTTCAGACATGCCTGGAAGGCGCGGCACAGATTCAAAGCCAAAGGCTTTATTATTTTGGTAGCCAAAGCCAGCAAGTGCTAAAAGGTTTGCATCAAGCCCTGCAAGAGGGTTATTAATCTGTCGCACAATAAAGTAGGACCTTCCCTGCTTTTCAAGCGCGCTAAAGATGCCATACTCATCAGCAAGCTTCCATACAACGCCGTGGCCGCCTGGCTTCATAATAAGCTCACACGGGCTATTTACTGCCCACATGCCGTCTATAGCAATAACGGGAGTCATCGGCTGAACAAGGCGAATGATGCTTTCCTTAGGCCGGCCAAAATAGCCCCTTTCTTCCATGATAGCTGTAATTTGCTCGTCGTTTTTCTTTTCATGCGACGTCATAAGCACTATTGGTGTTATCGTCTTTTTGCCAGTGAGCTTGTAGGCAAGAGCCTCTCTTGCTTCTAAATCGCGCACCAGGTGTTCTAGCAGCGTGTAGCCACCAAATGAGAGACGCGCTACAGGAAGCGGCTGGTGGGTTTTGTCATCTAAAAGTTTTAGTCTATCCCCTGCGCCGCCAACGACATAGAGCTCTGCCATTTGATCAAGTGAATTAAGGCCATCTTTTATCATCTGGGCGCGCTCAGGAGTGCTTTTACGTATATCTGTCATGGGGGGAACATGAAGACGAGAGTCATCTAGCTCTACGCGATTAGCAAGCTGATCAGCCATAAGCTGCACTGTCTTTACATGATATCCTACAAGACCTCCCATATAGCTATAGAAGCGCTCTGTCTCTAAAAGACGGTCTGTAAGCTCTTTTAAAGCACCTTTTGCATCCTGCAAGCTTGAAAAGCCTGTAAAAACTGCGGCACCTTGATTAAGGGCAATAACAGCCTTTACTATGTACTGCTCTTGAGGTGGAATGTCACTAATTGCCTCGGCAAGCGGCTGATTCTCAGCAAGGAACTTTTTGACATTTGGAAGAGTTGAAACATAGGCGAGTTTTTCTTCCATTGTTGTACACTCATTAATCTTTTGCACAAGAGTTTCAAGAGAATCACGCTCCGCTTGAAGAACAGCAAAGGCTGTTTCTGGTGTATGTGAAGGGCTATTTATCTGAGTTTCGCTTCCCATTAGTACTACCTGGTTACATGTGTAAAATCCTAAAAATACCATAAGCTGGAAAATTGATGCTCTTTTCATTTTCGTTCCCAATTTAGTTGACTATAAAATCACTTCAGCGTACAAAACGAGGCTGAATGTCGGAAAAATGTACCAATTTTGCACTCTTTTTGCACTAATTTTCATTTTTCTTTAGTGCGAAGTGAGATTGCGCTAGACAAAAAGTTCACGCCTGGCAAACCATATATGACGTGAAACAATTTATGTTGCATATTTTTTTTAACCAATGAGGAGTATAACATGGCAGAAAAAAAGAAACAGTCAGCACTAATGAAACCAGTGCAGGTATCAGCAACACTTGCTGAAGTTGTTGGCAATGGCCCAATGCCGCGTACAGAAGTTACAAAGCGTCTCTGGGAATACATCAAAAAGCACAAACTTCAAGATCCAAAAGCAAAGCGTATGATCAATCCAGACGAAAAGCTTTCAAAAGTTCTTGGTACAAAATCACAAATCGACATGTTCCAGATGACAAAGAAAGTCTCCGGACATCTTAGCGAAGCTGCTACTGCTGGCGCAAATCGATAAGACTCCAACGAAATGGACCCCTACTTTTGTAAGTAGGGGCTTTTTTTGCCTTTCTCTAGCCCCCTCGGTGAGGACATAAGACCCGTGCAACTCACATCGCTTAAAAACTCAACAACATTCATTGAACGCCTTTGGGATCTTTGGTGCATTGTCTCTATAGTGGGCATTTGGCCTCGCTTTATTGAGCCTCGATTACTTCTTACCTCCTATCACAGCATACCCATCAGCAACTTGCCGCGCGAGTTTGACGGATTAAAGGTATGTCAGATAAGCGATTTACACTTTTCAGCTTTATCTTCACAAAACTTTTTAGATCGCATTATCAAGCGGATAGACTCTCTTGAACCTGATCTTATTGTCTTTACTGGCGACTTTCTTTCCTACAGCATGCTGCAAGAGACTGAAAGGCTAAAAGCCTTTTTACGCGCACTTGAAGCACCTTTGGGCGTTTTTGCGATATTTGGCAACCACGACTATGCTGAATATGTCTCGCTTGCAAAAGATGGCCGCTTTAGACGAGTATCATCCCACCTTCCCTCCATCATGCGCGGCCTTGCCCGCCTTTTTTCGGTAAATGATATGGCAGAATCAGGAGCTATTGTACGCAACCCCATAAACGAGCTAGAAGATCTTAAAACCCTTATACAGGATGCCGGCGTTAGGCTTTTACACAATGAAACCGTTCAAATAGGCAAAAAAAATGCCCTTATGAACCTTACAGGCCTTGGCGACTATATGACAGGCCAGTGCCAGCCACAAGATGCCTTTACAAACTACAATAGCCTTATTCCTGGAATTGTACTTTCCCATAACCCTGACTCCTATGACCTTTTACAGCACTACCCTGGCGATCTTTTACTCTTTGGACACACCCATGGAGGACAGGTAAACCTCCCCTACATCTGGAAGCGTGTGACCCCGATTAAAAATAAAGTTTTAAAAAGTGGCCTCTTCAACATAGACAACCGCTACCTCTATGTAAACCGCGGTCTCGGAGCTACATTTCCCTTCAGGTGGTTCGCTCCACCAGAAATTGCCATATTAGAACTCGCGCGCCTAGGCCCCACTAAAACCCCCATCTGGCAAAAAATTTTGCCCCGCGAAGAACTTGCCCAAGAACCCGTTTGCGGCACTTCTAGAATTCAAAATGATGGTGTGGTATAATAAGAAGCTTCGCCCCAAAATTAAAGGACATAAAGGACAAACAATAACCCTACCTGCTCTCCTTTTGGTCCTTTAATTTTGCGGCGAAGCTAAATTATGAAAAAGTATACGTATAAACTTACATTGATGTACGACGGCACGGCCTACAGCGGATGGCAGATACAGCCTCATAGCCTGTCGGTGCAGCAGCTTGTGCAGGATGCTGTCCGTACCCTCGTCAGGGAAGAGGTCAATGTAATTGGGTCCGGAAGGACGGATGCAGGTGTCCATGCGCTTTGCCAGGTGGCCCACTTTCGCACAACGAGCCAGCACGATGCTACGAGCCTTCTTAAGGGGTTAAATGGCCTACTACCTAAAGATATACGGGTTAAAGAAGTTCAAGAGGTAGAAAACAGCTTTCATGCCCAAAAAAGCGCTACTGGGAAGGAATATCACTATAGATTTGCGATTGGCCCCTATGTATCTCCATTTCACCGAAATTATGTATGGCACCTAACCTATAGGCTTGATCTTGAACTTTTAAAAAGTGCAGCAGCGCTGTTTGTCGGCACTCACGACTTTCGCTCCTTTGCAAACTCAGCAAATAAAGGCGCGGCTGCAAAAAATTCGGTGCGGACTATCACGAAACTAGAGTTTGTACCCACTGATGAGGGATTCACACTAGTTTTTGTAGGCAATGGCTTTTTGTACAAGATGGTGCGCAATATCGTGGGCTCACTCATTCAAGTAGCTTCAGGCAAAAAGCCTCTATCGTATATTTCAGATACCTTCAACGCAAAAGATCGGCGCGTTGCCTGCATGTCAGCCCCGCCTCAGGGGTTATTTTTAATGAAAGTTTATTATTGATAATAATGCGCCCTTTCTGATATCATAATTTTTTTTATAAAAGGAGTAATTTTATGTCATCATCATTAGCAGTGTCCCATGTAGGTGGAGTACCAGCAGCTGCAGCAGTTCCTGTTGCACCAGTGCCAACCATTGATTCAATATACTCCTTACGTCGCGTTATTCTTGAGGCATCACAAACCTCTCCAGCTGGAATAAAGCAAAAAGTTGTCTGGCTGCAAAACCTAAACTCCCGCATTACAGAGCTTAAAACCCAGTGCGCCGCTCTTACTGCAGATACTGATGCAACAGTACAGGGCCTTAGCAAATTCCGTTTTTTTGCAAAGCTTTGCGACCGCATTGGCCTTAACTTCTTAAACGGCAAAATTGGTAAAGCAAGAATCTGTGTAAATCGCTCACTTCGTGATGTAGAGGTCGCTATACAGACAATTACAAATCGCGAGCTTACCTGTGGCTTTAAGCCAGAAGAGCAAAGCCAGCCAAGCTTTCACATTGATCTCATCCACTTTTATGACCTTATCAACCGCTTAAACCCTAATAACTGGCTCTACCTTAGAAGCCATGCAGGACTCTCTCTAAG
>JAYRNE010000196.1:0-2146 GCA_041912355.1 Chlamydiales bacterium | reverse complement strand
CTTTACTTCTGATAGGGCAAGCTTTATTTGCTCTTCAGAAACGGCGTCAAGGGCACTTGTAGCCTCATCCATGATGAGGATGGGGGCATTTTTTATGAAAGCACGAGCAATGGCAATACGCTGCTGCTGACCTCCTGAAAGGCTTTTACCGGCTTCAGCAAGTAGCGTGTTGTAGCCGTCGGGTTGACGTTCTATAAATTCTGCTGCATGAGCCTGAATGGCCGCTTGTTCTACCTGCTCTTTTGTGTAGGGACGTCCTATGCTTATATTTTCGGCTATGGTGTCAAAAAAGAGAAAGGGGCGCTGCGGCACAAAGCCCACTGTATCTCGTAGAGACCTTAGCGTATATTCCTTTACATCGCGTCCATCAATTGTGATGCTTCCCTTTTCTACGTCATAAAGGCGCACAATAGCTTGGGCGATAGTTGACTTTCCTGCACCTGTTGGGCCAACAATTGCGCACATTTTGCCTTTTGGTATCGTAAAGCTTAAATCATGAAGCACCTCATGGGAGCCATAGGAAAATGAGACGTTCTTAAAGCATATAGAATCTGAAAAACCCTTTAACTCTATAGCCCCCTCTTTTTCTAGTACCTGTGGGGCAAGAAGTATCACTTCGGCCATGCGTTCAGATGCTGCAATGCCGCGCTGGATGCGCCCATTTTCTTCTGCAAACTTCTTTATTGGCTCATAGACTGTTGTTAAGAGTGCACAGAAAAAGAGCACCTCATGTAAGGGCAGCTTTAAGCCATATAAGCCAAAAAGTAATGCTGCCACTAAGCAGAAGATGCCAATGGTGTGCAATATAGGCCTTGAGGCAATGTCGTAGCGGGCGCTTTTAATTTCTAGCTTTGCCATGAGGTCATTGTCTTCGGTGTACTTTTTTAGTGAAAAGTTCTCCATGGCAAAGATTTTGATGGTCTGAATGCCAGATAAAAATTCTATAAGAACTGAAGCAAAGGCCTCTTGGCGTTTTTGGATTTGCTTAGCGATGCGCTTTATGCGCCTTGCTAAGAAGATGATGGGAAGCACAAGTGCGGGAAATCCTAAAAACACGGCAACAGAAAGCTGCCAGCTGACAATAAAGCAGATGGCAAGTGTAGTAACAAGCGCAAAAGGTGTTTGGAGGTAGTTTATGAGCATTGAGTTTATGCCGTCAGCAATCATTGTGGCATCATTTACAACTCGAGATGAAAGTGAGCCAATGTTATGTTCTTGATAAAAGGTCATAGGAAGTTTCTGCAGGTGCTCAAAGTAGCTTTGGCGCATATCTCGGCTTACTTTTATAGAAAGAAGTTTTGTTGCAAAGCGGTATGCAAAGAGCGTTACGGCTTTAAAAAGGGCAACGAAAATTAGGGCGATGATAAGGTAGGTGACATTTTTTTCTATTGGCAGTATTTCGTTGATGTAGTGCACACCTTGATTGATCACCCCTTGGTGTTTATGGGCGCTAACAAAGGCTTCAGCTTCATCTTTTGTTACAACGCCATTATGCGAGGTGTCGATTTCGTCAAAGCGAGAGTTAAGAAGCTCTTTACTTACGCTATTTGCTGTTGTCAGGTGATTATTTTCCATGGGGCTAAAAAGCTCAAAAAAGTCGGGCCCCTTCTTTGTGATTACGCCAAGAGAAAACATTTCAAGCTGTCCTGCAAATGTAAAAAGCAGGCTTGCAACCATGCTAAAAGCAAAAAGCGCCACGTAATGGGATTTGCCACAGGCAATTTGTAGTAACTGTCTCATAGAACTCCTTATCGACAACTATGATAAAGGAAGAAAAATATCTTGCCCAGAAGAGTCGCACCATTTACATTTATAGGCCTATCACGTTGAGTGTGAGATTCTTTCTATGAATATTAAAAAAAGATATATCGCCATACTGCTGATACTAGTCACTTTTCTTGGCATAATGGCTATAGTATATTTGAAAACAAGCCCGGTAACTAGCGAAAGTCCAGCTACCCTTATTGATGTTGATTTTGAAGATGGCTTGGGCCGCGGGCATAAGGTCTTTTCACTCGTAGAAAAGTCAAATGCTGATCAAAAACGCTATCGTCTTTTAAAAAAGGTTTGGCAGCGTAATAGACCATCCTTTACTCAAGAGACAAAATCGCCCAAAATTCCAAAAATAATACATCAGATTTGGCTT
>JAYRNE010000195.1:0-5115 GCA_041912355.1 Chlamydiales bacterium | reverse complement strand
TGGGGCTGTTTTAGACCCCGCATGGGCGTATTTTTAAAGCCCATAGCTACCAAAGGGAGCTGTGGTTAAGATCCACCCCCATTTCTGGAGCCCGCCTGGGCGATTCTGAATCGCCCTGGCGGGCTCTAAAACAAAAATGCTTTCCATGGAAGAGCTATGGACACAAGTTTAAAGAAAACTTCATACCTAAAAACTGGAAGTTTTTTACAGCCCAGGCCGGGAGGCCTGTAATGGTAACGCTAAGGGCGATGCCCTAGGCTATTATATTAGAGTCTTTCAGCCTCAGGCTGTCACGTTTTTTAGGGCGAAGCTACTCAGTTCCTTAAGGAACTTTTCGCCATACTTTAGCCATTTTATAGGGCCCACACCGTTGATTTTAGAAAATTCTAGCTCTGTTTTAGGCAGGTAGGCGGCCATTTCTTGTAGGGCGCGGTCACTAAAGACTACATATGGGGGAACATGCTCATCGCGGGCGATCTTTAGGCGCAGCTCGCGGAGCTGCTCAAAGACTTGATTGTCAAACTCAAGTAGCGTAGCCTGCTTTTTCCTAAATGTTTCGCGCTCAACATTCGGCGGCTTAAAGTGCTTTTTCTGAAAGAAAATGGGCTCCAAGCCTTTTACTGCTTGTTGCGATTTCGCTGTCCATTTTACTACGGGATATTCACCCTCTGTAAGCATAAGATAGCCTTGGTGCATGAGCGCCTCAATATAGTAGCGCACCGCCTGTTCAGACATTTCTTTTAGTAAACCATAGGTAGAAAGCTTGTCGTAGCCTCTTTGCAGAAGGGGCTGAGACTTTGAGCCTCGCAGCACCTCTACAAGCATGCGCATTCCTACATTCTGATTTAAGCGATAGACACAAGAGAGGATTTTTTGGGCAATTACTGTGCCATCTTCTTTCTCAAAGTTTGCATTGCAGTTATCACAGCCGCCACAGGGCATTTTCGTATAGGGCTCGCCAAAGTAGTGTAAAAGGTCATATCTTCGACAGGCAAACGATGTACAGAAACGGTACATGCTGTCGGTTTTCTTTTTCATTTCGCGCCTGACTACCTCATCATCAACATCTTCCAGGAATTTTTTATAGATAACAAAATCCTGAACAGCATAGAGCATCAGGCACTCTGCAGGCAGACCATCGCGCCCAGCTCTTCCTATTTCCTGGTAGTACTGCTCAATAGTTCGAGGCATGTCCATATGCACGATAAACCGGATGTCTGGTTTATGAACGCCCATTCCAAAAGCAACTGTAGCCACCATCAGCGTTGTTTCATCGTGCAAAAAGGCATTTTGCGCTTGGGAGCGCTCAGCCTCAGTAAGACCTGCGTGATAGCGGCCCACATTGAAACCTGCTTCAGAAAGCTCTGAAAATGTTGTATCTACACCTTTTCTTGTTGAACAGTAGATAATACCGGACTGATTTTTGTGTTCATTTAAATAGGCCTTTAGCTGCATTTCGGGCTTATACTTTGAAAGAACACGTATCATAAGATTTGGCCTATCAAAACTTCCCTTAATGAGTGTAGGACGCTTCATGGCAAGTTGGGTTTGAATGTCCTTTTCGACATCGGGAGTTGCTGTTGCCGTTACTGCGATGATTGGAGAGTCCGAAAAAACCTCTTTAAGTACCTTGAGCTTTCGATATTCAACGCGAAAGGAGTGGCCCCACTGAGAAATGCAGTGAGCTTCATCTATAACAAAAAAGGAGATAGCTACTTGCTTTAGACGCTCCATAAAAGCAGGGTCTACAAGCCTTTCTGGAGCTACATAAAGAAGCTTATAGTCAGAAAGATTTTCAAGCACATCCCGTATTTCATGATAGGGAAGGCTGCTATTAATAAAGGCTGCCTGTATGCCATTTTTAAAGAGCGAAACAACTTGGTCCTGCATAAGTGAAATAAGCGGCGAAACAACAACCGCAATGCCAGGCATTAGCATTGCAGGAAGCTGATAACAAAGTGACTTTCCCGCACCTGTTGGCAAAATAGCCAAGACGTCTTCCTTTCGCAAAAGCGCCTCAATTATTTCCTTCTGAAAGGGACGAAAGGTGTTATAGCCAAAATAGCGCTTTAGCTCATCTTCCAAGATCATGGCTTAAGGCCGCTAGCAAGCATGCTTAGAGGGGTATTCTGCAGGCCTAGACGCTCAAGAAGCTCCTGAAAGCTTGCTACATTCTTCTGGATAGCTTCTAGAGCTTTAGCTTTGCCAAAGCGATTTGCGTAGTTTACTTCACGCTTTGCTTCTTCATCTTTTTGGGCATCATCTAAGTCATCTAGTATCTGGAAGGCCATTCCGAAGTGGTAAGAAGCTTTATGTACATCTTGTAAACGCTCTAAATCTCCGCCGCCAAAGAGCCATCCAAGGGTCATACAGAGGTCGAAGAGGGCACATGTCTTCATTTCATGAATCATAAGGAGCTTATCGTGCGTTAAATCTGCAGGATAAAGGTCATAAAACTGGCCTCCGATAACTCCAGGATTGCCCATGGTACGAGATGCCTGGATGATGGCAAGACGTGTAATGTCAGGATTTGTTGTTGCGTTGTTTGCGATCTCTTCAAAGCCTGAGGCTATAAGGGCATAGCTTGCAAGGAGCGCCACTGCTTCACCATATACCTTGTGAGTTGTCGCTCGGCCGCGCCTAAAGTCGTCATTATCCATGCAGGGAAGATCATCTCCTATAAGGGATGCCGTATGAAAGTACTCCACAGCTAAAGCTGATGGCGTTACATTAATACCCTTATTTAAGCCATCTGCAACCATGTAGACTAAAGCGGGACGAAAGCGCTTACCCTCACCAAGAAGGGCATACTCCATCGCCTCTCGAACCTTATTTTGCGGGCCAAATTGTGAAAAGGCGCTGGACATTTCACGCTCAAAACGCTCTTTATAGGGCTGTAGGATACGTTTTGCTTGCTCTGCATAAATTTCTTTTGCACTTGTTTGCATTTAAGACCTTTTGGTGATTTGTATTTTTGTAGCAGATTTTACGAGGCTATTTTCTTCTATGTAGCCGCCAAAGTTGGTGGCTGGATAGGTGTGAACGTTCTTTCCAAGGACTGTTCCGGGGTTTAGCACACTGTTGCAGCCAATTTCACTGTGATCACCAACTATAGCTCCAAGCTTTCTGCGGTTTGTTTGAATCTGACTGCCATTTGCTTTAATCGTAATTTGGGCACCATCAAGACGCAAGTTTGCAAATTTTACTCCAGCGCCAACGTTTACAAAACTTCCTAAAATTGTGTCCCCTAAATAGGCAAAGTGGGCAGCATTACTTTTATTAAGCATGATGCTATTTTTCATCTCTGTTGTATGGCCGACAACGCAGGAATCACCGATAATGCATTCTCCGCGAATATAGGCCCCATGACGTATCTGGCAGTTTTTACCGATGATGCATGGCCCCTTGATGTAGGCTCCGGGCTCTACGACAGTACCCTCTCCTATAGAGATAAGCTCCGGATTTACTAAATAGGCATCTTTTGGGATAGCTACCTCAATTTTGCCAAGCGGATAGACGCGTAAATACTCTTTAATTCTCTCTAATGCCTCCCAGGCGTGCTGACAGCCATCAAAAAGGACCGCATGGGCAAACTGTGAAAGGTCAAAAAACGTCTCTGGTGAAAATTTTTGCATAGTACCCCTCAAAATAGGGGCTTAGTATATACTATTTGCATGAATCATGAAATAGGTTGTGTACATTTTAAAAAGTGCTCGGGGTGTGTGATTAATTCCTGCGACCAGCCGCCTGAACTATTTTCTCATGCAAAAGCTTATTTTAACGATGCTTGGGACATAGATCTTTCATTTAAAATGGGAGCTATTCACGGCTGGCGATGCCGCGCAAAGCTTGCTGTACGCCCGCTTTACACAATAGGCCTCTTTGAAAAGGGCACGCACTTTGTTATTGATATTCCCTACTGCCAGGTACATCACCCAACCATTAATAAAGCAATAAACACACTACAAACCACCCTTAAAGAGGCAGGGCTTAGCTGCTACAGCGAAAAGAGCCACACGGGAGATCTTCGCTATGTGCAGTGTATTGTAGAGCGATCAACGGGCTTAGTGCAGCTTACACTTGTGCTTAATAGAGAGGATGCTGCTGACAGCTGGAAAAGCTTTGTAAAGCAGCTTTACAAATCAGGCCCTTGGCACTCTATCTGGTTTAACTTCAATGACAAGGCAACGAACACAATTTTTGGTAACCGCTGGGAAAAGGCAGTAGGCAATGAAGTAGTGTGGGAGCGCATTGCCAACCATGATGTAGCCTTTGGTCCCTCCCACTTTGGTCAGGCAAATTTAGAGATGTATGAGCAACTTATTTATGATATCCAGAAGCGTATTCCAGATAGGGCAAAAATTGCAGAGCTCTACGCCGGCATTGGAACAATTGGGCTAAGCCTTGCTGAAAGAAGCGAATTTGTACGCTTATCTGAACTTGAAGCCAACGCCGAACACTATTTTACTCTAGCCAAAAATCGCCTGCCTACCGATTTGCAAAAAAAGCTCACCTACACTGTTGCCAAGGCAGAAGAGTGCCTAGGCTTGATTAAAGGAGTTGACGTATGCATAGTAGACCCGCCAAGAAAAGGCTTAGGGCAGGAGCTTATGCACAAAATCCTAAGCACGGCTGGGCTTAAGAAGCTCGTGTATGTCTCGTGTGATTGGAACTCTCTTGAGCGCGATCTTAGCTTTGTTCCAGAAGGGTGGAAGGTAACGCACGCCTCAAGCTACCTCTTCTTCCCAGGCACTAACCAGATTGAAACGTTAGTTTTATTAGAAAAGGCCTCTTAGAGATCTATCCAGTGTTGCTGTCTTGTTTTCGTTCCGAAGGAACAAGTTACTAATAGCCCATAGAGGTTGTGAAAAAATGCTGCTTGAGCGAAGCTCCCTGGAGTGCGGGGCAGTTATGCACCGCTTTTAATTTGGCCGTAGACCATAACATCGATAAGGTCCGATCATTCAATAACTCTCACACTATGTCACGAGCGTGTTGGCTAAAATCGCTTACATAATTTTATGCTTTAAACGTACTTTCCAATACCGTGCGTGCATCAATTTAAACGCGGTGCATGACTGCCCCGCACTCCAAAAAGCTTCGCTCAAGCGTATT
>JAYRNE010000194.1:0-4232 GCA_041912355.1 Chlamydiales bacterium | reverse complement strand
CATCTGGTGGGAATGGAAAAAGGGCGCTAACTGGAAGCACCCTCTTGGCAAAGAAAGCTCGATTGTAGGCAAGGAAGACCACCCTGTCGTGCACATCTCCTGGTATGATGCTAATGCCTATGCAAAATGGGCAGGTAAGCGCCTTCCAACAGAAGCTGAATGGGAATATGCTGCTCGAGCCGGAAGAGACGATGTTTTATATGTCTGGGGCAATGAAGAATTTTCTGAAGAAAAGCCACAGTGCAACATCTGGCAAGGCGAGTTTCCTCATACTAGCACAAAAAAAGATGGCTACTATGGGACCACTGCGGTAAAGACCTATCCAGCAAACCCCTATGGCCTTTACGACATGGCAGGCAATGTATGGCAGTGGTGCGCTGACTGGTATAACACAGCCTACTATGATGAGCTTGCAAAACAAGGCCTGGTACAAAACCCAAAAGGCCCCCTGACAAGCTATGATCCTGATGAACCCTATGCCCAAAAGCGGGTAATTCGCGGAGGCTCATTCTTGTGCCATCCGAGCTACTGCAAAGGGTATGAAATCCCGGCCCGCATGAAGACCTGTCCTGACACAGGCCTAAATCATCTAGGCATGAGGTGTGTTAAAGACCTACCCTAATTCCTTGACTAAGGTATAGCAATCGTGAATGTCAAATAAAAAGTGTTGCCCTTTAGGTAATTTCTAGAGTGCATCTCTTTAAAGTAACGCACATTCGCAATTACAGGGACTTTATATACAGAAAACTCATAAGAAAGACTAGGTCCGAGCCCTAAAACGCGGCTTCTAAAGCCCCCTAAAGCCTTTGTGCCTGTTCCTGTATCTGGATTAAGCTGATAAAACCAGTAGCCTGATAGGCCAATTTCAAGATTGGATGTAAGATACTGACCCACATAAAAATCAGTATGCCAGCCTGTACCTGAGCGGTAGTGAATTTTATGGTTTGTAAAATTAACTGTTAGACCTGTAATCGCTGATATTTCCGTACCTGTCTTTGTGCTTAGCCAGGTAAAGCCAGCATCCGTTTCTGTAGCAAAGTGGTTTTGGCCCATGTTGGCAATGTCGCCTTTTTTATAACTTCCTGTTGGCAAAAAGACACCCTGGTATACAAGAAAGTGAAGATCATAATCCTCTACATGCCAGCCAAGCATAAATGGGATGACGAGCGAATCTGATACGCCATGGGCCACCTCATGCTTTTTTATTGTCTTGCTATTAAGCGAAAGCGTTGGCACCCCCGAACTTACCATAAGAGTTGGCACGTTCAATTCCCCATGCACATTAATTCTTCCAGCAGGTAGCACAAAACCACAGCCAACATTTGCCCCTAGCAGCTTGAGGTTTGATATGTAGGTAAGAGTGAGAATATCGAAGGAAATTTTGGCATTTACTTTTGCTGTAACAGCACCACCGAGCACATTAGCACCAACATGGCCAGGGTGATGATAGACGTCATTTCTAATGTAGAAGCCTGGAGGTGGCATATAGCCTGCCTTTGGCCCCATGTAGCCATTAAGATAAAGAGGAAAGGCCCCTTCAGTAGCTTGCATTGCAGTATGGAGAAAGAGAAAGAGAAAGAGAAAGAGAAAACGCTTCATATGGCTCCTTAGAGAATAACCATCTATGCTCTCTTCCATCCACAAATTTGTCAAGCTTTGGAATTGGATTTAGTTCATAACTGTTGCAGAAGCATCGTCAAAGCGATGAAAAATAGTAGCCAGCCACAGGCTTTTCGGAGCCTATGTTTATCTAACGAGACAGATCTTGTAGAACCTAAGCGGGCACCTATGAAGACAAAAACAGCAAGTATCAGCGATGTAGTAATATCCCAATGGCCGCGAACCAAGTGGCCTGAAAAGCCGCCTAAAGCAGTAATGCCCACCATACAAGCACTTGTGCCAACAGCTATATGCATGGGAACACCAAGAAGCATAACCATAAGTGGCACCTTAAGGATGCCGCCGCCTACACCTAATAGGCCGCTAAAGACCCCAGCTATAAAGCCGATACTCATACCAAGTGGGACGTTAACAGAGTAGCATTCACCATAAACCTCACGCTTCCAGTTGTACCACCTCTTTTGTATAGGCCCGCGATGGGGAACAAAATCGCGCATCATGCAAATTGCTATAAAGCCCACAACAACTGCAAAGAGGATTGATAAGGCTGGTGTTGAAAAGAGCTCGGAGTAATATCCCCCCATAAAGCCTCCCAAAACCGTTAAAGACTCTAAGACGCAAGCTAGAGGCCAGTCAATCTTTGATGCCCGATGAAAGATGAGTGTAGCTGAAAAGGAGGTAACCATAATAAGAAAGAGGCTTGTTGTTGCCGCCACGTGATAGTCAATGCCAAGCCACACCTGAACAGGTGTGTAGATAGCACCACCACCTAAGCCCATCATAGAAAAGATGATAGAGCTTGCGAAGACGGTTAAGCATAGTAAGCTATAGGCCATGGATCCTCCAATACACCAAATGTAGCTTCGCCCCAAAAATGGGAAAAGGGACTTAAAGTGGCGATGTCTCTTATTCTTTCTTCTCACGCTAATAGAAAGCAAGGATAAGAATAAGATGGACTTTTGTCCCTTATGTCACTTTTCTTAAAAACAAACAGGCCCCAAAAGTTTACTTTTGGGGCCCACCCTTTCATATGGAGACTATGAAAAAAATAAAGATATTACGCACCGTGGGCGAGGAAGTCGCAAACCATCGGAATGTCTACTTCTAGCGGCAGAGAAATCTCTGTCATGCTTGGAAGAGCAAGTAATTGTCCTGTAAAGTTTGCCGCATCTTGGCTAAGGTAAGCAGGAACTGAGCGGTTTGTGCCTTCAATTGCCTGTTGTACAAACTTAGATTTGCGGGACTTTTCTTTAATGGTAATTACCATTCCAGGTTCAACTTGGAATGAGCGGCGGTCAACCCGGCGGCCGTTTACATAAACGTGGCCATGGCTAACGAGCTGCTGCGCCTGAAAAATGGTGCTTGCAAACTTGAGGCGATAGATAATGTTATCTAAACGGCACTCGAGCATCTGCAAAAAGAGCTCTGGAGTATTTTTATGGTGGCGAGCCGCCTCTTTATAGTAGCGCGAAAGTTGAGTTTCGGTGAGCATACCAAAAGCAGCCTTCAGCTTTTGCTTTTCTTCAAGCTGGATGCCGAAGTCTGACTTCTTCTTGCGCTTGGCTCCATGCTGGCCAGCAGGATTTGGCTTATGTGCCAAAGGATTATGAATCCGGCCAAAGATGTTGATGCCAAAACGGCGGGCCACTCGATTTTTTGGGCCTGTATAACGTGACATGTGCAATTCCTCTTAAATCATAAGAAAGCAGCCAATATCTCATATTTGCATTTTTTTTGGCAAGGGCATTTTGACAAATATGTCATAAACTAAAGATTTGCTAAAGTTACGTGGAGTAAAGTAGTCGGACTCGGGCACGGGCTTGGCCACGGGCACGAGTGTTAAAAAGCATGCTTAGCAACCCTCGTGCCCGATGTTTTGCAACGTAGGCGGCTATCGAAACTAAAGCTTATAAGCCTTGGCGATTGGGTCTTCTATATGCGCCTTCAAAAACCGTCCAGACACGTACTCCAGGGCAAAATTAATCTCTCCTGATTCTGCCCACAGGGTATCTAGGCCGTGACGTTTACTATCTTCTACACTCACTTCGCGCATCACCTGGCCGCTCGGAAAAAAGAGGCGGATCATGCCTGAAAGCTTGCCCTCTTTATAGGGCAACTCAAGGCTAAGTGTGCCGTTTTTATAAAAAAACTGCTGAACACCATCAAGTTTTCCTTTTACATAGGTAAGAATATGGGTCTTAGCACCCTCTTGGTCATAAAACTCACAAACGCCATCGCGCAAGCCCTGGTAAAAATTAACCTTTGAGCTTACAGCGCCATTTTTATAATATCCAATTGAAAGGCCATCTAAAAGACCATTTTTATATCCAGCTTGCCAAAGTATGCTTCCATCTCGTCTAAAGCGCGTTATTTTGCCGTCTTCAATTTTTTCAACAGGTTTTTTTATGGCCATAGCACCTCAGAACGTGGGTTAAAGGCTTTTATGTCCATGCCCTTTGATTGCTCTTCCTGTATTGTTTTAGCTATAAGCAGCTGGTTTATCACTGCAGTATCTTTCAAAAAGAGGTAGCGCTCATGCAAAAGGGCCATTTCTAGCTGCTCTTGCTCTTCAAGTTTTTTTGCAGGGTGCATGGCAAATTCCAGGCGGTAGT
>JAYRNE010000193.1:0-4548 GCA_041912355.1 Chlamydiales bacterium | reverse complement strand
GGCTGGATATATTCTCCCGGATTTTGTTCTGACTCCTTGCGTAGATAGGGAGGATACGCAATGCTCACCCCATTTTTAGGGTCATTCACGCGGTCATAAAGGAGTTTATGGGTTTTAAAGCCATCTAATGCGCTTTGATCCCACTTAAGTTCGGAAGGCTTTAAGCGTACATAGCGGAAAGATCTAAAGTCAAAGAGGTCAAACTCCAAGCCACCCTTTACTCTTTTATAGTTACCCTGCCCTATAAAATATTTGGGTATATTTAGCTGTATTTTGGTTTGACCTGTTGCTATGTCGCGTTTTATCCAAAAGGTGATAGAGCCTGGGTCCGGCGTGCGTTTTACTTTAGTTAGGCTTGAGCCTTTCGTAGCGGCAACATGGCTTAGTATTCTATCGCATAACGTAGTGGCTTTATCAGCCATAAGTGCGAGAGGCTCTGATGTGAGGAGATCTCTTAGCGTGGGTTTTTCTGACGTGTCACTGTCACTAAAGGACAATTCTGAGGACTCGTCGAACGATTCACAGAAAAAGAGCTGATCTTGCTCAGTAAAAGTAGTCCCATCTATACTGAAATCTCTAATAAGTAGCGAAAGTGAAAAACTTGGATCCAAAACGAGGCCCTGCTCCTTACGTTGGGGCAAAGAGCATACCTTCAAAGCCGTTTAAAGTGAAGTGTGTATTCTGCACTCTCGGCACGAGACAAAGCACCTGGGGCCGACCAAATCGCGTCAACGTAAGAGCAGTTCTTATTCTTGGTCTTGATCTTGGTCTTATTTTTTTCTGATACATTTCCCTTTCAAAGAGGAGGGCAATGTACGCCCTCCTCTAACGAACTATTTAAGAATAATTCGTGCAGCTTCATAGCCAATATAATATGCCTGAGATGAAGTGTTGCCATCTTCAATAACTGGCACAGCAGCATTACTTGCCACCATTAAATTCTTAACGCCGAAAACACGCAATTTTCCGTCAACAACGCCATTTGCGGCAGATGTTCCCATTCTGCAGGTTCCTGTAGCATGATCATATACTTCTAAGGTGTTTACCCCAGCTCCAAACAGTGCCCCCGGGCCTTCAAGGTATTGTTCAGGTGTTGGATATATCACTGTACCACCAGCCTGCTCGGCTATGGCTTGAACGGTGTAATAGAAGTTTACAACTTGATTTGCATCTGAGCCTGCGTCAAAAGGGCCACCATCAGTGAAGAGGTTAAAGTTAACCAATGGCTGAACGAGAGGATCTCGTGTTACAATTCTCACAGATCCCTTACTAAGAGGAATCATATTGGCTCCAAGTATATCAATTGATGTTCCAGGCGCGTTAAGCGCTCCTGCAATACCTCTTGGAAAGAGGCCTAAGTCCGCAATAAAGTGAATTTGATACTGACGAACATCTGTATTGGGAGCAAATCCCACATAGCCGTTAAAAAATAAAGGAGGCTGTATGGTTGTTGTAGCATCTATCAAAGCATGAGTACCGGCTTGATTCATGAGCCCTTCGCCTACGTTTGAATTTGCAAATACCACTGGTATTCCAAATTCATTAAGAAGAGCTGTATCACCAATGCCAGAGCGCTGTAATATAGCAGGATCTGACATGGCCCCCGTACATAGGATGACCTGTTTTTTTGCCTTTGCAACGTAAACCTTTTCTCTCATATTTCCTAACACATACTCAACACCCTTTGCAGTTTTGCCTTTGGAGAAGAGTACTCTATTTGCATGCGCATTAGAAACAATTTTCAATTTTCTGCCATGTAACCCATTACCCTTTGCGTCAACAATTGGAGCAACGCCTACGCTTGTATCACCAGTCAAAAAAGCACTCGCAGCAAACGAGCGATGGCTATTAGGACCACCTACAGGGGGTGTAACAAAGTTTTGAAGCGCTACTATGCCGACTACACCGGTGTTTGTGTTGTAATCATCTGAGAAGGGGGTATCAGTCGCAATTGAAACAGCCTGTGCGAAGGCATCCCCATCAATTGGTGGTGCTTGAGAGATAAAAAGAGGGCCGTTAAAACCACGTTGAGTTGTATCTGGAATTGTCCCATTAGGTGTGTAATGCTCCAAAGGAATCATCACATTGTTCAGCAGATTGTTATAAGACCAGCGAGAATCGCCAGAAATTGCCGCCCATTGATCATAAATGGCTGGCGTGCCGCGGACAGCTTCAAAATAATTGTGGCCAGAGGATCCGCCCCACATTTTACCTTCCAAATAGGTGAAGGTCAAGAAGCCTGTCTCACCATCTGGACTTTGGTTTCCCAAAGTAAAGGTGGAATAGAAGGAAGTGATTGTTGGGTTAGGAGCCGCTGCAGCTGCAGCAAAAACGTTATCAACGAGAACAAGTTGGCTATCGCTTTCGTTTTCTCCTGATTCAAGCACAAGAACAGAGTTTCTGTACCTACCTTTCTTATCTGGATCAGAAAGTTTTGCAGCAAGCACACTTCCAGCCGTACCACAGCCCACAATTACATAGTCGAATGTATCGCGTTTTGAAAGTTTTTCACTTGATGTTGAACAGCTGCTGCTCGAGTGATCTTTTCGTCCTCTTTTAGCTTCTAGATCGCCTGCTAATAGGTGTACAGGCATAGATGTCATGGCAAAAACTGCCGCCATCAGACATCCTAAAATTCGTTGTTTTAACATAAATACCCTTTGAGAGTGAGTTTAAGGACCAAACCACATTAAACCTAGACATACCATCTTGAACTGCTGAATCAATCTAGGGTAAAGCATGTACGTGGCCCTTTATAGGTATCATATCTTAAAATTAAAGAGAATGAAATTTCGTGTTGAAAGGGATCGGCCCCGTGCGTGCTTTGGTAGCTTCTAATCCCCCTTACTCTAGGGGTATTCACAAAAAGGGCGCCTTTTTCCTATCTTTTTGACAGTGTATTATTTTTATTATGTAAAATGACAAAAAATGAAAGGTTATATGGGTGTTACCCCATAGGCTCACCAATACTAGCGTTTTACAACCCACCCTGGACGCTACCCTTTATGAGAAGAAATGAAATTCTTATAGAAATCAAATAATGAAAGAAAAGCCCCCCTTTCTAAGTAATAATTGCCGTTAATTTGTATAGTTGATATGCTTATATAGAATTTAAATGGGGTTAATTATGCAAGTTGGAATTGGAAATAATGAATCTTATCTTTCACAAGCAACAATGCTTTCTGCGTACCTACTTACGCAAGTACCTAAAAAGCCAATGGTTGTAGCAGCATCTACGCTTGCAGGAGCAGTTGCCTATTCTCTTTCTAACACTGATTCAATGGCAATTAAAAGCGCCACTATTCTCGCAAGTGCAGCTGCCACTGGATATACCGCTCATCGCGTATACGATTTAGCAGAAAAGCACCTTTGTAAAAAAGTTGGAGAGGCCCTAATAAAGCTCGGAAAAGAACTGCAGGCTTTAGCTGCAACCCTGCAAGCACTACAAGTAGCTACTAGAGAAGATGTCGAGCAGCCATCTAGCCTATCAGCCAATGGTGTAATACCGCAGTCAGTAGAAGTGCAGCTTGCCTACACAAATAGTTCAAGTGTTAAGCAAACGATGATTCGTCTTGTTGCTGCGCGCGCTTATATCAATAATTTAGCTTCCGATGATGAGAAAAGAGCAGTCTCGAAAGAGGTTATGAAAAAGGTCTTTGACGGCGCAACTTCTCAAGAAAGAGCTTTAGAGCTACTAAGTACTGAAAAAGGGACAACAAAAAATAAAGCAAGGCTAGAAGATCTAGCCCTTGGCAGCAAGAACATGCCAAAAAATGCCCTTACAGGTCTTGATAAAGCCTCAAGATTTGTAGGCAAAAACGAGCTGCACAAATTCTTACAGGCATTAATCGAACTCAATCAAAAGTAACAAAAAGGGCTGAAGATCTTAAAATAAGATGTCAGCCCTTTAACTCTAATGACGTGCACAGATCTTATCCCCAAAGCCGAAGACATCAGCCGATTTGTCTTGAAGATAGGTATTTAAACGGCCTTTGTATCATGTAGATAGATCAATCATAAAAATAAAAACACTTTCCGCCTCATCCCAACCAATTTCGATTACTTTCTTTCCACTATTTTCCATTAAGCTTATAAAATGTTCCTTATACTCGGGGATAACGTTCAATTTTAGGCCTGGTTTCAATGCGTTTAAAATTTCAGACTCCATGGGCAACTCAATCCGAGGAAATTCACGTTGGAATTGTTTCAACCCAAGAAAAAGATTTAACTTAGTATTAAAATCGCTTGTGGATTGCATTCTTTTCAGCAAGGGCTCCATCCGTCCTTGTAGGTTTGTTACTTTATAATGAGTCCAAGATGGAGCATCAGATTGCACTGTCCATATAAAGCCTAATTGAGGGAATGCTTTCTCAACTTTCTCTTTGTCTTTGGTTTCTATATATCCTTCATATTTCTCATAAATTAGATGTGATAACAACTCGAACTTTATCTTCTCAAAAGTGCTTCTATCCCACCCATGCGCCTCAAAAGCCATATTTTGCTGCTCTTCATCAAAAATAGAAAATCTGATCAAGTAGTTAAACCGTG
>JAYRNE010000192.1:0-3291 GCA_041912355.1 Chlamydiales bacterium | reverse complement strand
TCGTCCTTTTGGTCCTTTTTGCCTATACATCTTGCTTATAATCAACCATTTGTGTATAATAATTTTTTATGAACGCTATAGCTTCGTTTCCATTATTTTCATTTATTAAAAAACTCTTTGCTCCTCGGCAAAAAGAGGATCCAAAAGTTGCCGCTCTCTTTACGCAACTTTTTAACGCGGAATATAGCAATGCTGGACTTAAGAAGTTTGGGTTAACGGATAAAGATGTTACAAAATGTAAGGCCTTAGAGACTCACAATGACTATTCACGACTCTTTGGCAAAACCTGGCTTAATGACAACTGTGTTAATGAACACATTCGCCACCAGATAAAAGACAAAACGGACTTTTGCTTTATACACTCTCTCATCCCCCTCCACAAAGTAAAAAAGCCCTATGCACCATTTGAGGATACTAAGATAACAAAGCTCTTTGGAGCAAAAAAAATGCTCTTTTGTCCTCTAAACGTTGCTGAAAGCCACTGGGCGCTACTTGCAGTAGACCTTAAAGCGAGGGTATTTCGCTACTACGACTCTCTCTCCTACAAGCCGGAAGATGCGAAAATTCAGGCAGTGCGCGCGCACATACAGAAGATCGCCGATGCCGAAAAGGTAACACTTAGCCCAAACGACTTTCAGCTTAGTATAGAAAAATGCCCACAGCAAGAAAATGGTTATGACTGCGGTGTATTTGTGCTTATGGCTGTCCACCATCTTGTAAGCAACAAGCCCCTAGACTACTCTCAAAAAGATGCCCCCTTCATGCGATTAAAAGCTCTTTCAGATTTCATGCCCTCCTGCTAGAATCACGTTAAACGGAGATTTACTATGGCTAATGTGAAATTTAAGGGAACTACTGTGCACACAAATGGCGAGCTACCAAAAGTTGCCGCTAAAGCGCCTAATTTTGTTCTTGTAGATGGCAACTTACAAGAAAAGGGACTACAGGACTTTAAAGGAAAGCGCAAATTGATTTCTATCGTCCCAAGCCTTGACACTGGCGTGTGCGCACTTTCTGCAAAAAAATTCAATGAAGCTGCAAAGAAAAACCCCAACCTCATGATTATCTTTGTTTCCGCAGACCTTCCTTTTGCACAAAAAAGAATGTGCCAACAGGACAGCCTCGAAAATATCGTTACTTTGTCTATGATGCGCAATAAAGAGTTTGCAGAGCGCTATGGCGTGCTTTTAGTTGACGGGCCCTTAGCTGGACTTACAGCGCGATCTGTAGTAGTACTTGATGAAAACGACAACGTGCTCTACACCGAGCTTGTTGACGAAATAACTCAAGAACCTAACTACCAAAAAGCACTCGATGTACTTACTGCTTAGCTTTTTTTATTTATATACGCTTAAACTGCAGGTAGGCAATTAATGACAAAGAGCACTTTGCCATTAATTGCTGAATCGAGCGCTGAAGATGGCAAAAGAACGATTACGTCTTCTGGCTCTCGAACCTAGCTAAATTCCAGTTACCAATCTCTTTCTCGAACTGAAATGTTGCTTTCTGGAACTTACCGCTAGGATTATTTGCCTCTGCCCAGATAATAGTAATCTCATTACCTGTTTCCTGCAGGGCAAGGCATGTTGCTTCATATGCCCACACCTCAAAGTCAAATGTTTTATACGCTTCAAGGCCGTAAGAAGAGGCATCATATCCATGATTCGGTTTCTGGATGGTTCTGCCATCGATCTTTATGCAGCCCCCAGCAGCCATCTCCACCTTATGAGCCGTACAGTTCAATACCTTAATTGGGACTCTATTTGTATAATCACTAATTTTTGGATTCACAAGTCCTAATTGCGCAACAAACGCATCGACTTGACCTTGTGTAATTGAAGCTACTGGCTGCATAAAATACCTTATTTTTAATAGTTTAAGATTCAAACAATGGTAAATTATAACTGGATGAGCCCATTCTGTAAAGGCTCGCCCCATCTTAAAAGCTTTATTTTAATTATAAAATAGGCTAAATCAAAAAAAGATGTTAATAGAGTAGGTATGGAACCCCTGAATAAGAATCCCACTGAAGCGGCAAAAGCTCTTCTTGCAGCAATTAAGACCTCCCAGCTTGGAGCTTTTGAGAGACAGGAGTTTGCTTGTGATTTGGCAGGCCTTATTTTAGAAAGCGCACTTGCTGTACAAACCTCGCAAGAAAAGAAGAAAGAAGCCCAGATTGGCAAGATGATTATGGATACCCGAGCTCGGGCCTGCATCACCGCCATGCTTGATAGCGCCTTTCGCACGCATGATGCCAAACGACTACTTGATCAGCTTTCTTATCTCATTTCTCTTTACGGCGTGCCTTCCTTTTTACATTACTGGCAGAAGATGGGAGTGCACCTACTAGGCTCTCTTGGCAAGATTTTTCCTAAAACATTTGCAAACTTTGCCCAAAAATTTGTGAAGAGCCAGGTTGAAGAGGTAATTGCAAAAGGTGAAGATGGGCCACTTGAAAAGCGGCTTACAGCTCTTAAACTTGGAGGCGTAAAGATAAACCTAAATAGGCTTGGTGAGGCAATACTTGGTGAAAAAGAGGCCGAGAAGCGCTTTGAACATAATATTGCTGATCTTAAAAATCCCCAAGTAGATGTCATCTCAGTAAAGATATCAAGCATATCAAGCCAAATCAACTTAGTAGCCTTTAGTGACACTTTAGAGCGCCTTAAAGAACGGCTGCGAATACTCTACCGCACAAGCCAAAAGTTCAACAAATTTGTAAACTTAGATATGGAGGAGTATAAGGACCTACACCTTACTGTACGCCTCTTTATGGAGGTCTTGACAGAACCTGAATTTATGAACCTCTCTGCAGGCATTGCCCTACAAAGCTATATTCCAGACTCTCATGCAATTCAAGAAGCAATTACCCTCTGGGCAGAGGGACGTGTAGAACTTGGCGGAGCTCCAATTAAAATACGTATTGTAAAGGGAGCAAATTTGGGCATGGAGCGCGTAGAAGCCTCCCTGAAAGAGTGGGCGCAAGCGCCCTACCAGCAAAAAAAAGATGCCGACGCAAGCTTTAAGAGGATGGTGCACTACGGCATGCAGCATGCAAAAACCGTCCACCTAGGCATCGGCAGCCACAACCTCTTCGACATTGCCTATGCTATGGTACTTGCATCAGAAAACAACCTCGAGCCCTACATAGATATAGAAATGCTTGCAGGCATGGCTCCACACATTGCTCGCGTGATGCCCAAAATCTGGGATAACGTACTCTTATACCTGCCAGCTGCCAAGGAAGAGGAATTTCATAACGCGATTGCCTACCTCATGCGCAGGCTCGAT
>JAYRNE010000191.1:0-5130 GCA_041912355.1 Chlamydiales bacterium | reverse complement strand
GTTTTTGACAACCCAACGCTTCTTTTTGATCCAGCAACTATTTAGATAACTCTATTAAAACCAATTTTATCTTGGGGCTTTTGGGCGTTGTATCAGAGCAAGAGGCACTTGATCAATTGAAACAAGTACAATAGGCTCTATTACTCCGAACAAATAGCAAAAAGCTGCGTCACGTAAAATTCGCCTTTTTTATTAATGGCGATGCCGATTCCAGTAAGTTCAAAGTTGTCGAGGATGTTTTCGCGGTGGCCTTCGCTTCGCATCCAGCCTCTAACTGCAGTTTTTAGATGGTCTTTAACGTTGTAGGAAAAGGCGACGTTTTCTGCAAAGCGCCTGCAGTAGGCGTGATCCTGGATATCTTCAAAGCGGTCTTCAAATCCATCGTGGCCAAATTCTACAGACTTTTCGGCCATATTTTGGCTGTGGGTACGGGCAATTAAGGTGAGGGGGTGCCAGGCTTCAAGGGGAGCAAGGCCCTCTTTTTGGCGCTCCTCATTAATGAGGCTTATAAGCTCTTGTTCCATTTTTTCTATACTGCGTGTGTCTAGGGTTGCTCCACTTAAGGAAGCTACAAATATAAGAAAAGTAAAGAGAAGTGATTTGTACATAATGATTACCTATAGAGTTATGTTGCATAGAATAGCATAGTAGCATATGGTTAGGCAATCATGATGCAAGCATACATATATCTCTTTATCGCCATAGTAGCAGAAGTAATTGCCACATCTGCGCTCAAAAGTTCGCAAGAGTTTACAAGGCTCGTGCCTAGCCTTATTGTCGTTGCCGGCTATGCTGTAGCCTTTTATAGCCTTAGCTTTACCTTTAAGTTGATTCCTATTGGTGTCTCTTACGCCATCTGGTCAGGCCTCGGAATTATTTTGATTACCTTTATAGGCCTTCTCTTTTTCCGCCAAGCTTTAGATACCGCAGCAATTATAGGCATGGCCTTAATTGTGTTAGGAGTTCTTGTGATTAACCTGTTTTCGAACTCTGTTGTGGAGTAGGGGTATAGCGAAGAGCGTCCTGTTTTTTTACTTCGCGCAAGAAATCGTCCATGGCCTCTTTTGTCTCAAATTCTTTGACTTCGGCGTCCGGGCGGTTGATGTTTAACACGCCTTGCAGATGGTCGCACTCGTGCTGAAAGACCTTTGAGGCAAAGCCGTCAAGGGTCTTTTCGACTTTTTTGCCGTCAGCTGAGTAGTAAATTGCTTTGATAACTGTATGGCGAGGTACCTTTGCAATTTTATAGCAGGCATTAATAACTGACAGGCAGCCTTCCCAGCCAACTGTCATCTCATCGCCGATAGGCGTAAATGTGGGGTTAACAACAGCCTCTAAATGGGCAGGATCGCGGTCGTAGCTAAATAAAAACACGGACTTTACGATGCCAATTTGGGGAGCGGCAAGTCCTGCTGCGGGGAAGTAGGGTTTTAGTGCCTCATAGAGATCGCGCGCTATTTCTTGTATAGAGCTAAACTCGTTAGGACTAATTGCCTCAGTTTTGCTGAGTAATACATCAGAATTAGGGTGTAAGACAGTAATAATTTCTCGCATGCAAGAAGTATAACCCTAGACGCTCTTTTTTGTCTTTTTCGACGTGTTGGCTTTTCTCATTGCGCCTACAGGGTTTGCTCTTCTACGGAGGCTTGGAGCTTGTTCTGTAGCTGTTGGGGCAGCAATACCTATTGCTTTGTCAGATCCGCTTTTCGTTGTTTCTAAAACTTGAAGGGTGTTTTGAGTGTCTGCAATAGCAGTATAAGGAGCAGTATCAGAGAGGCCGGGTTCCGTAAACACTGCTGATGTGTCACCAGAAGCTTCGCTACCGGCTCCGCCATCGATAGTGGCGACGATTACCTTTTTGCCCGAAAATTTGCGAATGATCTTCTTTAGCTTGTTCACGATAGCTTCTGGAGGTGATACTTGATTTTTTTTCTTAAGCAAGAATTTTTGCACGCCTTTTGGAACATGTATATGGGCGTCCTTCATCAATTTTACGAAATCGCGAACTTCACTTATCTTAATTTCTGAGGTGTCTGCAGTTTCCAGTTTCTGTAGTTGATGAATGTGGTTCTGTACAAGCCGAGGAAGTAGTGCGAGAGTCTCTTCATCCATCTTTTCATTGCGAAGCTCAAAACTTGCAAGGCTTGCTCTATCGACAACAACGTAGTTTTCTGGATCATCGCTAATAGGAATGCGTATACCTGTACCAAGCCTTTCAGCAGCAATCCGATCGGCTTTATTGGTAAATTCCTTTACCCCTTTTTGCCCTTTTGCCGAGCTTACATCGTATTCCGCCCACAAGCGGCCTTCTATATGCATATAGGTTCTCCTATCCCTCCATTAACACACCCATATTTAAAAATAAATATTTATATGATATTTACTTTACTTTTTATGGTTTTAGAGATAAAATGGCCTTTTTCTGAGAGGAAATTTTGGCGCTTAAAAAAATTGAAATATTTGGTTTTAAGTCGTTTGCGGAACGGACGAAGATCGCCTTTTGTGAAGGCGTAAACGCTATCGTCGGCCCAAATGGCTGCGGAAAGTCAAATATTGTCGATGGCTTTTTGTGGGCGCTTGGCCAGCAGTCGGCAAAGACGCTTAGAGCCACCTCTATGCAGGATGTTATCTTTGCTGGTTCACAGAAGCGAAAAACAGCTCAGATGGCCGAAGTAACTGTAGTTCTTACGAATGAAAATGGCCTTTTACCTGTTGAGTATCATGAAGTTGCAATCACCCGCAGGCTCTATCGCGACGGGGAATCTGAATACCTTATCAATAACCAGTCAGTTCGTCTTAAAGACATAGTAGAGCTTTTAGCCCATACAGGCGTTGGCAAAGAGGCCTTTGCTGTTATTGGTCAGGGTAAAGTTTCTGAAATTATTAGCCAAAGTCCATCAGATCGTCGCGTGCTTTTTGAAGAAGTGGCAGGCATTTCCCACTTTCTCATTAAGCGAAAAGAGAGTGAGCGCAAGCTTGAGCTTGCAAAGGGAAATGTCGCTCGCGCAAAAGACATCACGCAAGAAGTAGAAGCTCAGATGAAGACGCTTGAAAAGCAGGCCCATGAGGCAAAGCGCTTTCAGGAGCAGCGGCACAAGCTTGCCTGCTTTGAGCGTATGCTTTGCCAGAGCCGCTTTGATGAGTGCAAAAATGTAGCAGCACGACTTTCTGCTCAAGCAAAAGCCTCAAATGATCAGCTTAAAGATGCGCAAGAAAAAGACGCCAAGCTCAAAATGGAGCAGCAAAAGAAAAAAGAGGCTTTAAAAGAGTGCCAAAAAGCCTATAGTGATCTTGTCGATGCTGAACATGCCCTTGAAAGAACTATTCAAGCCATAAAAAAAGACATCGACTTTTGTGAAGAAAAAAAGAGCACACTTTCGTCTCAAGAAAAGGAATCTACCTCACAGCTTTCCACCTTTGATGAGCGCATAAAAGGCTTAAGCGGCCAAAAAGAGCAGCTTGAAAAGGAGCTTGCTAAGAAGGAGCAAGAGCTTGTAGCGCTTAAAGAACAGAAGGAAAGCACCTACAGCGACTGGCAGAAGGTCTATCACGAGCAAGAAGAGCTGGAAACAAGCCTTAAAGGCTTTTACCAAAAGCGCTTTTCACTGCAAAGTCGCATGCAGGCCTGTGAAGCTGATCTTAAGAAGAGCCAGCTTGCTGAAGAAGTTGCCCAAGAAAAGGTTAAAGAGCGCCTTATCCAGAAAGAAAGGTATGAAGCCCAGAAACAGGAGGCTCTTAAAGAGGTTGAAGCCAAAAAGCTAGAACTTAATGAGGCCCTAGGCTCTGTTGAAAAGCGAAAAAGCGAGCTTCAAGAAGCTTCTGCCACTTTAAAGGAAAAAAGCCTTCAACTAGAGGCCCAAAGAGAGTGTCAAACGAAGATCAAGCAAGAGCTTTATGAAAAAAGCGCTCGCTGTAAAGCTCTTTCCCAGCTTGCGAACCACATGGAAGGCTACACTGGAGGCGCTAAAGCCCTCTTGCAAGAAGCTAAAAAGGCAGGTTCTCCAATCTTTGGCAAAGTAACAGCCTTAGCTGACGCTGTAGAGCTTGATCACGAGCTTTTAGGAAGGCTTTATGATGGCTGCCTTCTTGTTCATACAAAAGAGGACCTGCAGCTAGCTCTAAACTTTAAAAACCAGGATGTCTCCTTCGTCTGTCTTGAGCTACTAGGCCTAAAAAAAGTTGAAGACTTAAAAAAGCACTTTTTGCAGAAGATTACAAACGAAACCTGGCTCGACAACAAGTACTATATCGACGGCTTTGGTGTACTTCATGCTGCAAAGGCAAAGGGTGAAAACCTCTTTTCTCGCTCTAAAGAGATAAAAGCCTTGCAAGAGAGCATCGATTCTCTTACAAGTGCCCTTACTGAATGTGATGAAAAGCTAAAGCTTTTAGAAAGTGAGCGCCAAAACCTCGCAACCTTTGTGCAGAAGCAGGATCAAGAGATGCGTAAGCAGGACATGCAGGTTGTCTCGAATAACTTCCAGCTGCAGGCATGCGCTAAAAAGCTTGAAGAAATCGACCGCGACATGGCCCGTCAAGACTCTGACATGGCAAACCTAAACGAACTTGCCTTAAAGCTTAAAGAGCAGCTAAAGACAAAAGATGTTGAGCTTGAGCAAGCAAAAAAGGCTTTAAGTGAGCTAGAAAGAGAGTTTACAGAATGTGAAAAGAAAGCCGCTAATATCCGCAGCCAAACTGCAACCTTAAATGAGCGTAAGCAAAAGGCCTTCTTCCGTTATGAAGACTCACAAAAGCTTGTTGAAAAGGAGCGTCACCAGCTTGAGCTCTTAGCAGTACAAAGAAAAGAGCTTACAAGCCGCCTTGAGCAGGAAGAAAAGCTCCAAAAGACTATTAAGCAAGAGCGCGCATCACTCGACGGCAAAAAGAACGAGACTTTAAAGTTGCTAGAAGCTAAGGTTGAAGAACTTGCAAAGCTAAAAGAGGCGCTTGTTCGTCAAAAAGAAGCAAGTGGTGCCTTAGAGCAAGAGACTAAAAAGATCGACGAGCAGCTTGAAGAGATTCAGGCTAAAAAAGAGGCCTACATTAAGTCATCATCAAGTGAACAGGCAGATCTTGAACATGTTCAGGAACAGCTTTTAAGCTATGATACAGCGCTTCGTCAGCCGCCTC
>JAYRNE010000190.1:0-9250 GCA_041912355.1 Chlamydiales bacterium | reverse complement strand
TCGAAAAGGCCATTCAAGTTATAGGCAACGATGAAATTCGCGTAACAACTTTTTCCCTTCTTCACTCTATAGCTTCTACTCACCCTAAAGAAAGAGAGGACCTACTCACAAGAGCCCTAGCTATAAGACCGCTGAAGTTGAGAAACGGCACCGGCATGCCGTTGCTTCTTGCTACTATTCATACAATACCTCTTGAAGAAAGAGAAAGCATAATAAACTATGCAAAGCAGCTAGCCGAGGGCAGAGACTATTTTGCAAGTGATATGACAGAGATTATTATAGCCATAATCCTGATTGACCGCTCGGAAAGGGCTATTGTAATTGAATCAGCACTTGCTAATCTTGAGGTAAATAGTGATGCAGATGACATTATATACTTTATTGAGTACTATAATTCATATACCCTAGAGATCCCCCAATCAGCCATCAAGGAACAACCACTTGAGCTTCTTGCTCAATTTGCTGATCAGATTTCAAAGAAACGTGCCAAAAGAATTAAGGTAACCTTTGTAGATGAAAAAGGCCAAGATGCTGGCGGCTTAGGCCGCGTCTTCATCTCAGAGTTATTTGAAGCACTCAAGACAAAGCTTGCATTTGAAGAGCGAGAAGGCACCGGTCTTGCTGCACCTATTGCCACAGGAATACTCAGCGATGAAGCTAAAAAAGCCTATAGTCAGATCGGCAAAGTGCTCATGTTTTGCCTGAATGCAAGCACAAGCTACCCCATAGGCATGCTCTTTGACCAAGGGGTCTTTCTCGCACTTACAAAGATGAAAAATAGTTATTTAGAAAAATCGATCGTTGAACTTGCAAGCGATGAAAGAGGTTTTCAGGAGCTTGTGGCTTTGTACGCTGATATGAATAGCCTCAGCGAAAAACAGCGCCCCTATATGGAAACTCTAAAAAAGTATGCTGAACCCTTTACCGATAAAACAGAACCAAAGCTCTTACGAGATGCTTTTTCTGCAGCAGGGTTAGATTATGATGATGACTTTGAAAGAAAAGGCATTACCATCGACAACTGTAAAGACCATCTTGCTGAAGTTCAAGCTGGTGTTCGTAAGTATATTATTCAAGATTTTCTTACACCCTATTTAACACCAATTATAGAAATAACAAGAGGAATGAAGGATGTTTCATTTAGTAAAGTGATGCAACAAGACATACTCAAGATGACTCCCCTTGAGCTTTCAGAAAAGCTGCAAGGAAAAGTTGGTAAAAACATGATTCTTGCAGCTCTTGAATTTGATCCCAGTATATCCCCAGAAATTGAAGAACGGGTGAGAACCTGGATCGAGGCGGCAGATGATAAAAAACTAACAGAATTTCTCTTAGCCATGACAGGATCTCCCGCCCTTGGCAGAAAGCCACTCAATATAACAGCCTGTGAAGGAGAAAAATGCATATTTCACACCTGCTTTAATAGCGTCGAATTGCCAGTTGCCTTCCTTGATTCTCAAGAAAAGCTCAATTCACTTTTAGACCACGTTCTAGGAGGAGGCAGATTTACTATTGCCTAAAACTATTGGGCTCCATTCATCAAATCTTCTACTCGCTGCCAGTTCACTATGTTCCAAAAATTATCCATATACTCATCGCGTCTATTTAAGTACTTTAGGTAATAGGCGTGTTCCCAGACATCGCAGGCAAGTAAAGGTTTGCCGCGAACTTCCGCTAGATCCATTAAAGGGTTATCTTGGTTATGGGAGGCGTATACCTGGAGCGTTCCATCCGGCATGAGCACAAGCCAGCTCCAGCCGCTACCGAAATCGGTAAGGCCTGCCTCTCTAAATTTTGCTTTAAAAGCATCAACGGAACCGAAATTTTTTGTGAGTGCTTCTATAAGTTTAGGGCCTGGACCAGGGTTATTGGCAGGGCTTCGCAAAATACTCCAGTAAAAGGTATGGTTCCAATGGCCGCCAGCGTTATTACGGATGCTGGCAGGGATCTTACTTGCCTGAGCAAATAGCTCTTGAAGCTTTAGCTTTTGAAAGCCCGATGTACCAATCGCCTTATTAAGCGCATCCACATAGGCCTTATGGTGGCGGGTATAGTGAACATCAACTGTTTTAGCATCGATTGCAGGCTCTAAAGCGCCATAGTCAAATGGCAAGGGCGGCAGCGTAAAGGGCCATACCTCTCTATTTACCTGAGCCACTATACTTGAATCTTGAGATCCCATCTGCATGGCTGTTATTACCGTTAGCAGTACTGCAACTGCAAAGCCTATTATTACTTTACGCATGATCACCCTCATGTATTTAAAATTTACTATTAATCAGTAAGATAATTTTGAGTCAAGGATGTTGTGATTTAGGCGCTTTTAGGGTATACTATCTCTTTTACAATATAGTATAGGACCTCTCATGCTAAAACGTATTTTTAAAGTTGCCCTCATAATAGTTGCATGCTGCCTCATCTTTGTCTCATTTTTGCCGATGCTCGTTTCAGTATCAAGTGTGAACCAGTTTTTGCTCTCATGCATTAATAACCGAATTGGGGGCAAGCTACACGCCCAAGAGATACGTGTTGGCTGGACTGATGGCATTTCCATCAAAGGCCTAGAAATTGAAGACCCACAAGGCCGAAAAGTCGCCCTTATTAAAAAGATCTCCTGCGATGTTGCTCTCCTCTCCCTTATCCACGCCCCAGCAATAGAGGGAAAAATCGAAGTAGACTCACCAAAAATTTCACTCATCGACGACAAAAATAATGGCCACTTCTCACTAGAAGAGGTTTTTGCCGCACCACAAAAAACACCTTCACAACCTAGCCAAAAGTCTGAATTTACGCTAAGCGACATGCACCTTGCCATCGACATTCAGCCTCAAGGACAGGCTAAAGTGAACCTCACATGCCAGGTAGAAAATAAAAACGAAAAGGGCTCCGTCAATATAAACGCAACTGCCCAAAACTTTGCCGACCTAGAAAAGGCCTACAAAAGTGCTCTTGGACAAGATGTGCAGGCAGCAGCTAGCGTTGTAAGCCTCGATTGCTATATCGACCAATTTCCCATTAGTGCCGCACTCCCCTTCGTAAAAATTGCAAATCCCCAAATTGCAGATCTTATAATCCCCGCAATCGGCAACAAGATAAATGCCAAAATATCCCACACGCTGCGTGGTGATGAAGTTGGAGTTACCATGCTCCTAAATAGCCCGGAGCTTGCAGCAAAGCTTCGAGCAAATATAAAGGGCACAAACCTCACGATACCCGATGCTGGTACAGTTAGCTGGAACATCAAGCCAGAGGTGCTGCAGGCCATTCAAAAGGCCTATCCTGCCCTTTTACCGCTTGATATTCAACAGGAAAAGGCATGCAGCCTTGAGGCAACACTACACCCCTATAGCGGCACCCTTGGTGCTGATGGAAAAATGCCCCTAGACCTATCATGGAGCCTTAACTCCCCTCTTACGCTTAAAAGCTCTAAATGGAATACCCCCCTCACCTTCAATATGAAGGGCACTATCCAGGCAGAAAGCGTGCAAGAAAGCCTAGAAGCAAAAGTTGACGCACAAGTAGCAGCAGGCAAAGAGACAAGCACCCTGCAAGCCCTATGCACGATAAATAACCCCCTTGAAAAACCTGAAGCCACCTGCAAACTAGCTGTTAACGGCCCTCTTGCAAGTCAACTAACTCTCTTTGTAAACCAGCCCCTTCCCCTTACTGCCCTTCTTGGCAAAACCACAAGTGTTGAAGCTATTGGACACGTAAGTGAAGATGAAAAATCAGCTGAACTTCAGATGCACTCTGAAACGTGCAATATAAACGTTACGGCTCTTTTAGAAGATGACATCATAAAAATAAAGCCGTCAAGCATTTATTTTAAGATTAATCCAGAAGTCGTTTCTAGCTTTATCCCACAAGATAAAAACATCACAACCTCACCCATCCCCTTCCAGCTAAACATAAGCTCAGCTGAAATTCCGATGGACATTTCTGCCCTATCAAAGAAAATGGCTCTAGATGCCTGGATGACTATAGACCCCTTTACTATAGAGGGCGACGAGAATATTAACGCTCCAAAAACTGTAATCTCGCTTGAAAAGACAAAAACTTCAAACCTACTTGCCACATCAATAGAATCTGGTGCTTATAAAGCCCTTCTTGATGTACAGCTTCCAGACTCTTTACGAGATATCATTACAGGGACACTAGCTCTTACACCAGTTGGCCAGTTTGAAATGCGCGCCCCGTTTAGCATAAACCTGGAAAATAAAGAAATACAAGGCAAAGTAGCCTTACAATCAGATGAAGCTGCTTTAGAATGCTCCTACATTGCAAAACAAGCCGCCCCCTCTCCTTATACCATGCTGCCAGCAATAAACCTACAGCTAGAAGGCCAGATGAAGGCCTTTCCCGTAGATCTTGTTGCTACTTTGACAAACAAGCCAGAGCTTCTCACCCTTCTTGGAAACACCCTTTCTGGCAGCTGGAAGGTAGGCTTTGACAACACCCTCAAAAGCCAGCCACTTACCATTAGCATTAAAGGCGAAGGGCTAAGCATTGAAACAAACCTACAGCTTGCTAAGGATGTTACATCCCCCTCTGGACGCGACGCTGCAAACATAGAGTGGCAGATAACTCCACAAAGGCTTGCCGCCCTACAAAGCATGCTCCAGCTTGCCCAAAGCGAAAAGCAAAAAGCCATGAAGCTCGCCAAAAACGTGAACCTAAACGCACGTGTAAAAGGTTTGAATCTGCCCCTAGAGCAGTTTGTACAGGAAGGAAAGCCAGTAGCTCTTGGTACATTTTTAGATGCGCTCTTTTTAGATGCCAAAGTATTAGTAGATGAAATAACCCTTGTAACGAAAGCTGAAAAGGAAAAGTCTGTTTCAATCGCCCCCCTCCAGATTGCGCTGCAGGCAAAAGGCAAAGAGCGAAAAGTGGTCTTTAGCTGTAATAGCAATAATAGTGAAAACAAGGCAAGCGCCACAATTTCCATCTTCGGCACTGCAAGCAACCTCTGGAATGACGAAGGCATTCAGGTTGATAATGCACGCATCGTAATGGATACAAAAATCCAAAACCTCCCTCTAGATATCTTCCAAAGCATAGCAACTAAAGAAGATACAGCTGACAAACTTGTTGCTGTCCTTGGCAAAAACCTGGACGCCACCTTTAAGGGCGAGATCAAAGACTTAAAAAGTGGGAACTTTACCGGTAACATCCAGAGCCCACGCCTAAAGTCTGATGTTTCATGCGAGCTTAAAGAGGGCACACTCACTCTGACAAAGCCAATTACTGCTGAATATATCCTCACGCCAGAAGCTGGCGAGGTTCTTCTTAAAGATATTAACCCCCTCTTAGTTACAGCAGCACGCACAAAAGAGCCCATCAAGCTAAGCGTTGACTCTAATGGCTTTAGAATACCCCTTAAGCCCTTTTCTAAAGAGACCATGTCTATAAAAAATATAAAAATCGAGCCAGGGGTGCTGACGTGCAAAAATGGGGGTATGCTCTCACTTTTAACAAGTCTACTACGTGTACGTTCAGCACATGACGAAGTAACTCTCTGGTTCACCCCTATTTACATCGAAGTGGCAAATGGCATCGTCCACTGTAAGCGTGCCGACACCCTGCTAGCCGACGCCTTCCCGATCGCCACCTGGGGCAAAATTGACCTTATAAAGAACAAGATCGACATGACGCTAGGCTTAAGCGGACAAGCCATCGCTAGAGGCTTTGACATCCCAAGGCTGGATCCAAACTACATGGTGCAAATTCCGATTCACGGCTCTACCCAATCTCCAAAAATTGACTCAGGCCTTGCCACAACAAAGATTACAGCCCTTAAGATGCAAAATACAAAATCGAGCACCTCAACCCTCATTGGCGGCCTCCTAGAAGTTGCCACTACGATAGTCGAAAAAGACGCACCAGTCCCAGCCCCTACCACCCATCCCTTTCCTTGGGTAAAGTAGCTATCTGTACTGAAAGTTGACTAAGGTATGGGTAGGAATTTGCTGCTCTAGATCATAAAAATCTGGGCAGCAGACATTATCTAATTGTGGTAACTCATAGCCGTAGTACTCGCTTAAAACAAGACGTAAAGCGTTTACTGGTGTAAAGATAGCGGGTATTGGCTTATCGTAGTTTGGAAGATAGAGGGCAATAAAATTAGAAAAGCGCCACGAAAGTTCATCAAGTGGTAGCGTCTTCTTACCCTTTCCTCCTGAGCCGGGCGGAAATTTTCCATGATCAGAAAGAATACAAATAATCGGGGGCTTTTTAGCATTTGTTAAAATGCTCTTTACCACATCAACTATAGCGTGTGAAATAAAATAGGCCTGATCAAGGTAGTACTTGTGGTGGGGATCTTTTTCCGCTAATAGGGCAGCTTCTGGTGTAAGCACAGCCCCTTCTCTATCAAAGACTATTGGCCGATGGGGGCATAAGAGGTGTGCAAAGACAAATTTTCGCTCTGTAGGATCTTGGGAAAGTCGTTTTAGCTCGCTAAGTTGCTGCTCTATATGAAGGCGATGTTTTTGACGCTGAAATTCCCGCGCCATTTTAGAAAAGGGGGTAGCATGAAGAACGCTTAGGGTAAGTCCATAAGATTGTGATCGAGAAAGAAAGTCCTTCCATAGAGTTGTTGAAGAGTTACCAAGCCAGTATACCGATGGGATGTTGTAGCTTGTATACTGGCAAGATTCCAGTAATTTCCCCGGAAGATTATACCGTATAAGAGAGTGGGCAAGCTGGGGAAAATCCTTTTTTCGGGCTAGGTTCGTGTGATAGTCCATTGCCACCATTGAGGAGACTGAAGGTATCGTCCAGGGATAATTTGCATAAGGCTTCTCGATAACCCTAAAACCAAAAAGAGAGAGCAAATCATAAAATGCCTTATTGTCATATTTATAGTAGCTATCAAATGCTACTTTGGAAATAAGCTCATCTAGCACAATAAAATAGACATCACCCTCTGCAACAAGTGATCTATTTTGACTCTTTTTTAGCTGTGAAAGCTGCTGATCAAGAGACGTTTCTAATTCAGCCTGATTTTTACCTAACTCACTTTTGGCACTATAGGTTGATAGGCCATAGACAATAGTGAGTATAGCGAGGGGAAAAGCTACTGATCGTACAACCTTTACAAGAGTCTCCTGCTTTATTTTCAAAAACAAAACAACTATCGAACAAAGAAGAGCTCCCATCCAGATAGCCTGCTTATAGTGAAAAGGGGTAGCTTCATTAACAACTGACAATGGAAGTAAAAGAACAACAACTCCAAGGGATGCCTGAAGAAGGTTTTTTCTTATAAAGAAAAAGAGCCCCAAAAATAAGAAGCTTATGCCCGCCAAAAAAAGGGAGAGTATAAAAAAATCTGAAGTCCACACCTCTCCAGGATTTGCATCAAATAAAGCAAGAACAGGAAGTAAGACTACAAAAAGTGGAAGAAATAGAGCAATAAGTTGGCTACTCATCTAATGAACGCTTGCGTTTAAAAAGCCTTCCTAAAAATGCAAATGGCGCTAAGAGAAACCGCCTTAGGAAAAACATCATTCCCATAAGCCACGCTAGCAGCAATTGAAATACAAGACTTCCAGAACCTGGATCAATATAAGCAAAGAAATGCATCATAGCCTCCTTAAAAGTTACTCTTCTTTTGAAAATGATAAAGCACACGTGATGAAGTATTTATTGGAATCTTAGCCTGTAAGTCAAAACACTTTGCAAATGCTGTTTCAAAAAATTCTTCAGTGAAATACGAAAAGTCATTTTGATTTGTGAGAGAAATCTGGCGAAATTTAGGATCAGATGGAGGAACATACTCGATAATTACGTGCGTCGCGATACTCGCAAAAAAATTGACTACTCTCTCAAACGGAATTGCCGCCGTGACGAGTAAATGGTGGATCAGCGCAAGTGCTAAAGCTACATCGCATCTACCTCTTTCTAAAAAGGCCTTTCTTTCCTTTCCCTCCCAGCCAATTCCTGGTGATGGGTTAGCAAGATCCATCTGCAAAGGCAAAATTGTACTCGTATTTTTCTTACGAAGCCGTTGATACATCTCTTCGATGCAGTTTGTATCAAAATCAAAGGCTATAGAGTATTTGGCATACTTTGAAACAAGTTCCGTAAAGTGGCCATTATTAGAGCCAAGATCCCAAAGAAGATTAGGTGCAAGCTGTGACAACAGGCGCTCTACGTGGCCATTTTTCTCTTCAAAGCCCGCTTTTTCATAGCTGTCTCCAGAATAGTACTCTTGCCACACGGTAGGAGATTTTTTTACAGCAAGGCCTTTTACAGCCTGCTCTAGACTTTCTACAAGGCCTAAAGCTGCCTGCATTGAACATGCCCCCTTTTTTCGAACAGAAGATGGCTGTTGACCGCTTTTTTGCTGGAACCTTTCATGGAGCCAAATATGTAAAAACCGAGATAAAGAAAAATAGGCACGCTTGGGCAAAAGCTTCTTTGCAAGATCTAGTGGAATACCATCGAGGTGAGAAATAAATAGGCGATTCAGGCGCACATCCACAAATGAACAAAGAGAAAGGGGCCCAAGGAAATGGTGGCAAAACTGCTTATAAGCAATCCAAGGCACACTAGAGTCCCGCTCTGTAAATGAGAGTGTATCTATAAAAACAGGCTTAGTCCCAATAAACTGCACATTATAGACTGAGGCATCTTTTAGTTGCATCCCATGTCGTAGAGCAAGCTTGTGCACTTCTAAGGTACAAAGAGCGGCCTCTTTGAGCTGTGAAAAACTCCATTCATAGGGGTAGGAAATAAAAGGTATTGGCTGCGGTTTAACTATCAAAGAAGGCCCATTAGGCCCCTGTTCTTCTGAAATCTCCTCTATTGGGACAATATACCCCTTATCTATAAGCGCTAGATAGAGCCCAGAAGCATGGAGCTTCTTATAGGTTTCATAATAACTAGGGCTTATGTACCTGTAGGGCTCATTATCACGATAAAAAACATAACCTGCCGGATCGCGAAATGATGCTGGATCCTGAAATGAATCAGTGCTAAGCGGCTTTTCTAGTGTCTTCATGCACATACACCCTATTTAAAATACTCTCTTCTAAGCGAAGGTAGGATTCTTCCTCCTTCTCCCACTCATTATTGTGGATAATATCCATCGCGCTTTGGAACCAATCCTTGCTGAAATAATTTTCATAAAGGCGTTGATTTACTGCCATTCTTTTAGCAAGCTCTTCAGGGTTGTTTCTATTCTGGAGGCCCTTCTTGGCATCTCCCAAAATAAGAACATGGATCCCAGATAGCGCCTTTACACTCTCTA